>JANXUO010000149.1 GCA_025356245.1 Hymenobacter sp. | reverse complement strand
CGCGTACTAAAAGTCCGCGCTACTGCCGCACGTACCTTTGCCCCTCCGATTTGCATCCATAAAAACCCATGACCGAGATTACCATCGGCGGCCGTTCGGTTGGCCCCGCGCACAAGCCGTTCATCATCGCCGAAATGTCGGGCAACCACAACCAGAGCCTGGCCCGCGCCCTGGCCCTGGTGGACGCCGCCGCCGCCGCCGGCGTCGATGCCCTCAAGCTGCAAACCTACACCGCCGACACCATCACGATGGACACCGGCTTCACCATCAACGAGGCCGGCACGTCGCTGTGGGAGGGCAAAAACCTCTACCAACTCTACCAGGAAGCCCACACGCCCTGGGCCTGGCACGCCGAAATTTTTGCCCGCGCCCGGCAGCACGGGATGCTGGCCTTCAGCTCGCCATTTGACGAAACGGCGGTTGATTTTCTGGCCGGGCTCGACGTGCCCGCCTACAAGATTGCGTCGTTTGAAAACGCCCACTGGCCGCTGCTGCGCAAGGTGGCCGCCACGGGCAAGCCCGTCATCCTCAGCACCGGGGCGGCTACGCTGGCCGAAGTGGACGAGGCCGTGCAGGTGCTGCGCCAGGCCGGCTGCCGTGAGTTGGTGCTGCTTAAATGCACCAGCACCTACCCGGCCTCGCCCCACAACACCAACCTGCGCACCATTCCGGCGCTGGCCGCAGCTTTCGGCTGCCCCGTGGGCCTCAGCGACCACACCATGGGCGTGGGCGCGAGCGTGGCGGCCGTGGCCCTGGGCGCCTGCGTCATCGAAAAGCACTTCACCCTGAGCCGCGCCGAAGGCGGGGTGGACGCCGCCTTCTCGCTGGAGCCCCACGAGCTAAAAAGTCTGGTTGAGGAAACAGAACGCGCCCACCTGGCCCTGGGCGGCGTGCAGCTTTTTGTGCAGCCCGACGAGGCCAAGAGCCGCGTGTTCAAGCGCAGCATTTACGTGGCCCGTCCCATCGCCGCCGGCGAGCTGCTGACGGCCGAAAACCTGCGCATCATTCGGCCCGCCGACGGCCTCTGGCCCCGGCACTGGGACACCGTGCTGGGCCGCCGCGCCACTCGCGCCCTGGCGCCCGGCACCCCGTTGCAGTGGGGCGATTTGTAAGATTCCTGGTCCGCCCCAAAAAAATGTCTGCCCTCATTGCCCGCTTGCGCGACATCCTGCAGTTGCGCTTCACGCCCATTTTTGGGGCCATGACGCCGAGTGCGCTCAACACCATCTCGCCCACCCACCCGCTGCGGCGGCTGGCGCGGGTGCTGGGCTACGCGGGCTTGCGCCTGGTGGGCAACGTGTTCCGGCCCATCCGCAACCCCGAAAACCTGCACGGCGCGGTGTGGCTCTACGTGGTGAGCGCTAACAACTACGACGCGCTGCACTTCATCAAGCACGCCCGGCCCGATGCGGTGCTGCTGGCCGGGCAGGGCAAAAACATCGGGCGCTACGGCGGGGTGGTAAACCGGCTGTCGTTGCGACGCAAGCTGCTGTATTACTGGCAATACCCGTTGGCGCTGGTGGGCTTGCAGCGGGTAGTGGGCCGGCCGGCGCTGCGGTTTTTCGACCTCGTATTTTATGCCATTGGGTACTACGAAGTCTATCGGCGGGCGCTGCGGCACTACCGGCCGCGGGCCGTCGTTTTCTCCAACGACCACAACGACGACACCCGCGCCCTGCTGCTGGCCTGCCAGACCGAAAACATCCCCACGGCCTACGTGCAGCATGCCAGCGTGAGCACCAACTTCCCGCCCCTGGGCTTCAATTTGAGCCTGCTTGAAGGCCAGGATGCCCTCGACAAATACCGGCAGTGCGGCCCCGTGGCGGGCCGCACGGCGCTGGTGGGGATGCCCAAGGCCGACGCCTACCTGGCCCGCCGCAACACCGCCCCCGCCGTGCAGCGCGTGGGCCTGGCCTGCAACATTCACGACCCGCTGCCCGCCCTGCTCGACACGCTCGCCTACCTCAACCAGGAATTCCCGGACCTCGTATTCACCCTGCGCCCCCACCCCAGCGACGCCCGCGACTACGCGCCCCTGCGCCAGCAGCTGCCCGCCCTGCAATGGAGCGACGCCCGCCAGCAAAACGTATTCGACTTCCTGCTGGCCCAGGACGCGCTGGTGGCCGCCGACACCAGCACCCACCTCGAAGCCGTGCTGCTCAACGTGGCCAGCCTGTACTACCGCTTCGGCACCAATGCCCTCAGCGACGACTACTACGGCTACGCCGCCCACGGGCTGGTGCCCCGAGCCGACTCGCTGCCCGCCCTGGCCGCCCTGCTGCACCCCCTCTGCCAACACAAACCCGCCGACCTCTACCGCCGCGCCGCCTACTACAACGCCACCCTGGGCACGCCCGACGAAGGGCACAGCCAGGAACTAGCATTGCGCGTATTAGGCGAGTGGCTGGGGTGAAAAAGCGAACCGCCGGGCAATAAATCGGGCCGTTGCGCATTGGAGTAGTGATGGGTATCTTTTTAATTCGACGCGCGGCGCGGGCGCTGGTTTGGGGGGCGGCGTTGTTGCTGCATGGCCTGGCGCTGCCCTGCGCTGGGCAAGGGCCTCTCCCCACCACCAACGGTGCTCTGGGCTTTGACGGCCGTAGTACCTACCTCGTGGCCGCGCCCGGCCCGCGCACCACCGGCCGCGACCTGACGGTAGAGGCCTGGGTACTGACCACCGCCCTGCGCCCCCAAGTGGTGCTAAGCTGCCTCGCCGACTCGGCCGGGGCCGAAAACGGGCTGGCCCTGGGCACCGACCAGGGCCGGGCGGTGCTCTTCCGGCGGGGGCCAACGGGGCAGCGTCAGGGATTGGGGCCAACCGGACCGCTGGTGGCCGATGGCCGCTGGCACCACCTGGCCGGCGTGGTACGCGGCCCGCTGTGGCAATTGTTTGTGGATGGCGAACCGACCGGTCCGGCCGTACCCGGACCCTTGGGCCAACCCCTGCGAACCCGCGCCCCGCTGGTGCTGGGGGCCTTGCTGAACGGCTCCACCCCCGCCGAACTTTTCGATGGCGAGTTGGACGAGGTGCGGCTGTGGCAGGTGGCCCACCCCCTCGCCGAGGTGCGCGCCAGCATGTGTTTGATGTTGAGACGGCCGTTTTTCTTGGCAGGCTATCCCAGCTTGGCCGCTTATTTCGCTTGCGATGGCCTACCGGCTGGCGGCGGTACCAGCGGCACCGGGGGCCAGGCGTTTAATTTCACCAACGGGGCCTTGCGCCTCTCGGGGGCACCGTTGGGCGAACGCAGCGCGAGCCGATACGAGCCGAACGGGCTGCCGGGACAGGTGGCGTTTGCCGGCCCCACCGGACGGGCCGACTCGGTGGTGCTCAGCGGTTTTGCAGCGGGCCTGCGCGGGGTGCAAGTGTATGGGTTGGCGGCGGGAGTCTTTGGCGTGTTCACGGTGGGCGGGGCGTTGCGGCCACCGGCCACGGCCTTCACGTTGCGCTACCAAGCGGGCGGCTGCCTGGTATTGTTGCGCCGGGCACTGCCCTTTTCGCCCTGGGCCAACACCGGTGCCCGCCTCGACACAACCCACGGCTATGCCCTGGCGCTGCCCGTGCAGTACGACCGGGCGGAGTTTGCCGTGGAAGCGGCCCCACTGCCCTATTGCTACCTGACGGGACCTGCCGCCCTGTGCCCCGGCCAAGGGGCAGTGCTACGGGCCATGGCCCCTGCCGGCACCCGCTTCCGCTGGAGCACCGGGGCCACCGCCGACACCGTGGTGGTAACCACCCCCGGCCGCTATTCGCTGTGGGCCACGTTTGCCGGGGGTTGCCCGGCGCAGCAAGTCAGCCGGGAGCTGCAAGCCGGCACTGCCGCGCCGCCCTTTAGCCTGGGACCCGACACGGTGCTGTGCGCCGGAGAGCGCCTTGCCCTCGCTGGCCCGGCCGGCCCCGGCCTGCGCTACGAGTGGGACAACGGCAGCGCGTCGCGCACCCGTTTCTGCACCGAGCCGGGCCGCTACACCCTTGCGGTGCGCGGCAGTTGCGGACTGCCCCAAACGGCCAGCGTACTGGTGGGCTCGCGCAATTGCCTGTTCGTTCCCACCGTCATCACCCCGAACAACGACGGCCGCAACGACCGGCTGGTGGTGCAAACTGCCCACCCCAACCGCTGGGCACTCGACCTGTACAACCGCTGGGGCCAGCTTGTGCTACGCACCGACGACTACCGCCACGACTGGGGCGATGCCGCTGCCCCCGGCCTCTACTTTATGTTGCTGCGCCAGCCCGCCACCGGCTTCGTGTACAAGGGCTGGCTCGAAGTGCTGCCTTAGCTACGCTTGCAACAAGGCACCGCGCCGCTTTGATTGCACGACGCTGGGCGGGCCGACTCAGGCACTTCACCAAAACGCCCGTTCGCCAACTGCCGGGAGGGACAATGGCTAAAACAGTGGTCTTTAACCCCTGCACTGCCTGCTGCTGCACCATCCTCCCCACGGTTGAGAAAGGGTACAGCCAATAATTAGCGTTGCACGTATTGGGGTGTTGGATGCTCGATTTTTAATTTTAGCTTTTGATTTCAGACACAAAAGGTCCTGACGCTCAATATCCAACACCCAAAACACTCCTCATATGCACAACGCTACCGAACCCCATCTGGCCGAAGCGCCTGCCGTGCGGCTGCCCACTTACGCCAAGGTGCCGCTGGTGGGCCTGGGCCTGGCGCTGCTGATTTTCACGGTGCACATTGCGGGCGAAATCATTTTTCCGCTGGGCTTTGCGGGCATTTTTGCGGTGCTGCTGCACCCGGTGGAGCGGTGGCTGCGGCGGCACCGGGTGCCCGAGGTGCTGGCCATTGCGCTTACCGTGCTGCTGGGCGTAGTGGTGGTAGCGGGCCTGGCCTTTTTCATCTACGTCGAAGCCATTCAGCTGGGCGAGCAGGCGCCATTGTTCAAATCCAAGCTGCTGGCCACCCAGCAGCAGCTCACCGAATGGTTGAAAACGCGGTTTGGGGTGAGCAACCAAAAAATATCCGGCTGGCTCGGCGAAGGGGCCAGCCGCCTCACGGGCCTGGCGGGCGGCACGCTCTCGGCCCTTACGCGGCTGCTGGTGGTGCTGGCGCTGGTGCCGGTGTACGTCTTTTTGCTCCTCCTCTACCAGGATTTGCTGGTCAGCTTCATCACCCAGGTGTTTAGCGGGCGGCGGCGCTCGGCCAGCGTGGCCGAGGTGCTGCACGAGAGCAAGGCCACGGTGCAGAGCTACATGGTGGGCCTGCTGATTGAAGGCAGCATTGTGTCGGCCCTCAACGTGACGGCACTCTTGATTTTGGGCGTACCCTACGCGCTGTTGTTGGGGGTGTTGGGCGGCCTGCTCAATTTCATTCCCTACATCGGTGGGTTTGTGGCCATTTTGCTGCCCACGCTCATGGCCTTCGTCACCAAGGACGGCTACGGTACGGCGCTGGGCGTGGTGGGCCTTTACGTTGTCATTCAATTCATCGACAACCACTTGCTCATTCCGCGCATTGTGGCCTCGAAGGTGAAGGTGAACGCGCTGGTGGCCATCGTGGGGGTGCTGGTGGGCAATGCCATCGGCGGCGTGGCCGGGATGTTTCTGGCGCTGCCTACCATCGCCGTTCTCAAAATTGTGTGCGACCGCATTCCCGCCCTCAAGCCCTGGGGCCTGGTGCTCGGCGACGGCGAAGTGAGCGGCAAGCCCGGCCAGAAAGCCACCAAGGCCACCGAGCCGCTGGCCACCGGGGCCACGGTGTAACTACTTTTTTACGGATACACCACGGCCCGCAAGGCCGTGCTGCCGCCCCGGTCGTCGTCGGTGACTAGCAGCAGCGCTTGCGCGCCCGTGCCAGGCGCGGCGGCCCCTACTAGGGCCAGGCCCTCCACTTTGCCGGCGTAGGCGCGGCCGTCGGCCCAGGCCAGGCGGGCAAAGGCGACGTGGCCGGTGGCCCCGTCCAGCACCCCCACAAAGGAGCCCAGCACCGGCCCGTCCAGCACGGGGTCGGCGGTGTTCTCGACGGAGGCCGTAACCCAGAGGCGGCCGTCGGGCGCCACAGCCGCGCCGGAAAACCCGGCAGCGCAGCCGGCTATTTCGGGGAGCTGGCACGCCTGCACCCCCGGCGCAGGCGCGGGGCCATCACCCGCCAAATGGACCAGGGCTACGGCCAAATCGAAGCGCAGCACCACCCCGGCCGCGGCCGCGCCCAGCCCGCGCTGCAACAGCAGCAGCTCGGTTTGGGAGGCGGCGGCGGCCTCAATGTTAAGCAGCGTACCGGGCGGCAGCGCGGCTAGGGCAGCAGCGTAGAGGGCGCTCAAATCGAGGCGCTGCACCGGCGTGGCGGCCGGCAGCGGCAGCCAGTAGCCCGCCTGCCGCAATGGCCCGCTGCCCGAGCCCAGCAGCAGCAGTCCGGCGCCGCGCCCCGGCCAGGTGCAGGCCGTGAGGGCCTCCAGGTCGGGCTTGCGGGCCTTGGGCAGGCGGCCCAGGGCAAAATCGGTGGTGTCGAAAAGCTGAATCCGACCGGTCAAATCCAGCGTTGCGGCATCGAGCGTGTAAAGAAACGGCGCGTCGTCGGCGATGACGTAGGCCGTGGAGCCGACGATTTCGACGCCGGAAGCGGAGGGCAGCGGCAGCGGGGTTTCGGAGAGCAGGGTGGCGGTCATGCAGGCAGCGTTCGAGTGTTTGGACAGATAACCAAACAGTGGCTAAGGGCGGCGGCTGGCTGACAGTTTAGCGTTGCGCGCTAAACTGTCAGCCAACATATTGGGCACGTTTGCAACTTGCCGGCAAGGCCGGAATTCCAACGCTAGCCGTCTTCGGGAGCAAGTTACAAGCTTGCTCAACTTTGCGGCCGTGCGCTTACTTTTGTCGCCCCATTTACGGCTATTGCCTCACCCCTCTCGCTGCATTACGAAGGCAGCGCAACAATGGAATCCATAGTACCCGCTCTCGATTACTACCACGTGGCCTACGAGCCGGTGCCGCCGCTGTTGCGCGGCGCTAACTCCCGGCCGCTGAGCGCCGAGGAAATAACCGTCAGCTCGGAAATGCTGCTCCAAACCGCTACCCGCCACCGCTGCCCGTACTGGCTACTCGAAGGCCGCCAGCACGTGCGCGAACAGCCGCAGGCACTGCACGACTGGATGCGCGAAGACTTTTTCCCGCGGGTGCAACTAGCCCTTAGCCAACGGCCCTGCGTGGCCTTTCTGGTATCGCCCGAGGTGTGGGCCGGGCTACCGAACAAGGGGTACCCCAACCCGCTTACCTGGCAGACCTACGCCATGCATCTGGCCTGGTTTACCGACGAAGACCCAGCGCTGGCGTGGCTGGCAAAACAACGCGCCCTACTGTCCGCACGGCAGTAGGCCCGCCAACGGCCGCGCGGCGAAACCAGCCGGCCGCCCCGCAGGCGGATGCCCGGTACCAACACCTGACACCTGGCTACTTCACAATCACCATTTCTACCCGCCGGTTGAGCTTGCGGGTTTCTTCGCGGTTATTGCCGAAGCGCGGTTTCGAGCCGCCAAAGCCCACGGTGCTGATGCGGTTTTCGGCCACGCCCCGGCCTACGAGGTAGCGCTTTACCTCCGTCACCCGGTCTTCGGAAAGCTGCTGGTTTTTTTCGGGCGGTCCCACGTTGTCGGTGTGGCCTTCGAGGCGGATTTCGATGGCCGGGTCGGCTTGCAGGGCGATGGCGAGGCGGTTGAGCTCGCCGTAGCTCGAGGGCAGCAGGCTGGCTTTGCTCTGGGCGAAAATGATGGTGGCCAGGTCGAGCTTGGCCCCCACGGCGGCGGGGCGCAGCAGCAGGTCGCGCCCCACGTTGCCGCTGCACGCCAGCGTGTCGAGGCTGGTAAGGAAGCCGCCGCTGCCCACGAATTTGTAGCGCCCGGCCAGCACCGAGAGCGTGTAGGTGCCGGTGCCGTCGGCGCGGCCGGTGGCTTCAAACTGCACGCCCTGGGCGTTTTCGAGCAGCGTGGCCTTCACGGTAGCGCCCGGCACCGACTGCCGGGTGCGGGCGTCGAGGATGCGCCCGCTCACAAAGGCCCGGTTGGTTTCGGAGATGGCAACGGGCGCGGCGGGGGCCGCCACCGAGTCGGGCGGCGGCGGCGTGGCCTGCCAGATGTCGTAGCTGCTTTTGGGCGTGGCCCCCGACGCATAATAGGCCGTTTTGCCGTCGGCACTGAGCGTGAGGTAGGCCTGAAAGCCCGGCCCGTTCACGCTCGGCCCCAGGTTGCGGGGCTCGCTCCACTTGGCCCAGGAGTCGGCCTCGAGCCGGGTACTCACAAAAATATCGGCCAGCCCGTAGCCCATGTGACCGTAGCTGGCAAAATACAGGGTTTTGCCGTCGGGCGCGAGCCAGGGCGCAAAGTCAAACCCCGGCGAGTTCAGCACCGGCCCCAGGGTTTGGGGCTCGGTGTAGCCGCCGCTGCCGTCGGCGCGGCTGAAATACAGGTCGTTGCCGCCTTCGGAGTCGCCGCGTTCCAGGCTCGAAATCAATGTTTTCTCGTCGGCCGTCATAAAAAACCCCGTGGCGGGCGTGGCCGAATAATAGTTGGCTACTCGCAGCAGCGTGGGGCGCAGGGCCTTGGGCGTGGCGTTGGGGGCCGAGGCGGCGGCGCGGGGCACCCGGCTCAGGCCCTCGTCGCGAAACACGCCGCCCGCCTCGTAGCTGCCGCGCACCACGAGGCTGCCGCCGTCGGGGCCGGTCACGGCCAGCACGGCGTTGTTTTGGGGCGTGGCCAGGGCGTCGAGGCGCTCGGGCGGCCCCCAGCTGCGGCCGTGGTCGGGGCTGCGGCTCAGCCAGGGGTCGCCGGTGTCGGTGTTGCCCTCGGTGTTGCCCGCGTACTTGGTGCGCACAAAGTACAGGGCGCTGCCGTCGGGGGCCAGCACCGGGGCCAGCTCGTTGCCGGGGCTAACCAAGGCGGGCACCGGCCGGGCCGGGCCGAAGGCGGGCACGTCGGCGTTCACATTCAGGCGCAGCTTAAACAGCCGCCACTGCTGGCTGGCCCGCCCCGCGCTGCGTTGCGCCAGCACCGGCGTGCCGTTAAATTTATCGGCCGCCGCCAGGCCCAGGCACTGCGCGTCGGCCTTGCTCTCGATTTGCAGGCTGCCCGCCGGCCCGCCCGGCACCAGCCGCCACTGCTGCGTTTCGCTGCCCTGAAACGGCCGCTGCACCAGCACGGTAGCAGTGCCGGCAGCGTTTTTTTCGGCCGTGAGGCACTGCCCGCTGTGCCGGGCCTCGATGCGGTAGTATTCGGCCCCTGCCCGCAACGGCACAAAGTGCCACTGCTGGCTGGCGGCGTGGGTAAACTCCCACTGCACGGCCGCCGCCCCGGCCGAAGTAGCCGCCCCGCTCACGTCGAGGCAGCGCCCGCTGCCCCGGTTGATGAGCCCGTAGTACGCCCGCTCGTCGGGCGCGAAGGCGGAGTCTTGGGAACGGCCAACGGTGGCCAGCAGCAGTAAAAAGAAGCAAAGAAGGGCAGGGCGCATGGCGCGAAATTACGTCCGGCGCACCGCGCGTATACCGCGAAACTCCGTTTCGCGTCGCCCCACCCTCAAATTAGCTTGTGCTTGAGGGCGTACTGAATGAGGCCCACAATGCTCTTGCTGTTGGTTTTGACCAGCATGTTCTTGCGGTGCGTTTCCACGGTGCGCTCCGAGATGAAGAGGGTTTCGGCAATGTCGTGGTTAGATTTCTCGGCGGCCACCATCTGCAAAATCTCCTTTTCGCGGGTCGTGAGCTCGGCGGGACGCTCCTCGTGGCCGTTGCCGGGGCGCTGGGCGGGCACGTCCATGTTTTGCAGCAGCGTCTGGCCCACTTCCTGGCTGAAGTGGGTGCGCCCGGCGGCCACGTCGCGGATGGCCTGGCTTAGCTCGGCTTTGGTGGTGTTTTTGAGCAGGTACCCCGCGCCGCCGGCCTCCAGCACCTCCATTACCGAGGCGTGGTCGTGAAACATGCTCAGGGCCATCACCCGCACCCCCGGAAACTCGGCCCGGATGTGCCGGGTCAGCTCCACACCGCCCATCACGGGCATGTTCAAATCAACGATAACCACTTGTACCTCGGGATGGTCACGCAGGCGGCGCAGCGCCTCTTCGCCGGCATTGGCCTGGGCCACCACCCGAATCACGGCGTCGGTTTTGAGCAGCGTTTTAATGCCCTCAATCACCATCTGGTGGTCGTCTACGAGCAGCAGGTTGATGCGGTCGGTTGCAGGTAAGGGTTCGCTCATGGCTAAAAGGATAGGAGTAAGATTTCGGCTGACCCTGACCCGGCCAATGCCAAAAGTAAGGCCGGCCGCCGCACATTGCGATAATTCTTCACCAAAGTTTCAGGCTATTCAAACTGTGGCCCCAGCGGCACTTCCAGCGTGACGGTGGTGCCCCGGCCGGGCCGCGAGTCAAACTCAGCCCGGCCACCCAGAAATGCCAGGCGGCTTTCGATGTTTTTGAGGCCGATGCCGCTGGTTTCGGCGTTGAGGGCGGCCGGGTCGAAGCCCACGCCGTTGTCTTCGACGAGCACCGTCAGCCCCTCGGGGCTGCGCACCAGCTGCAAGGTCATTTCGGTGGCGCGGGCGTGCTTGATGATGTTCTGCACCAGCTCCTGAATCACGCGAAACAGTACGTTTTCGATGTTCGGCTCCAGCCGCCCGCCGCTGTCGAGGCCCACCACTTCAATGTTGATTTTGAGGCGGCCATCGGGCGACACCTTGCTCAAAAAATCGCGCACGGCCTGCGCCAGCCCGCGCTTGATGAGCGAGTTGGGCATGAGGTTGTGCGAAATCTGTCGCACCTCGCGGAAGCTCTCGTCCACCACGTCCAGCGCATTTTGCAGCATGGCCTGCTGCGCCACGGTGCTGATGGTGAGCTGCTCGCCCAAGGCTCCCAGGTTAAGCTTGGCCACGGTAAGGAGCTGCCCCACGCCGTCGTGCAAATCGGTGCCGATGCGGCGGCGCTCGGCCTCCTCGGCGTCGAGCACGGCCTGCGCCCGCAGCTGCGTGAGCTGCTGCCGCTCCTGGGCAAACTCCACTTCGCGCCGCAGGCGGCGGCGGTTGTAGAGCAAGTACGCCAGCCCGGCCAGCAGGCCCGCCACCAGCAGGCCCGCCAGCAGCTGGGTGTTGCGGCGACGGATAACCTGCTGCTGGGTACGCAGCTGGGCGGCTTGCAGGCGGTTCTGGGCTTCTTTCTTTTCGGTTTCGTACTTGGTTTGCAGGTCGCTCACCTGCTGGGCCGTTTGCTCGGTTAGCACACTGTCGCGCCAAGCAATGTGCGCCGCCAGGTTGTCGTGCGCGAGCTTGTAGTTGCCCAGCCCGACGTACGCGTTGGAAGCTTCGAGGTAGCCGTCGCGCAGCAGCGTTTTCAGGCCCGAAGCCTTGGCCAGGGCCAGGCCCTCGTTGGCCAGGGCAAGGGCTTCGGTGGGGCGGCCCTGCAACTCCACCGCCTGCGCCAGCCCAATCAGGGTCTCGCTCAGCATGATGGGTTCGTTGGCACGACGGGCCAGTGTCAGGCTTTGGCGGAACAGCTTTTCGGCCAGCGCTTGGTCGCTTTCGGCGTGGGCCAAAACGGCCAAGTTAAACAATGCGCCCTGCTCGTTCTTCTGGTCGCCGCTTTGCCTGGTAATGGCCAGCCCCTGAGTTAGGTACTGCCTGGCCAACCGGTTTTGGTGCAACGCCTTGTAGGCCATGCCGACGTTGAGCAAACCGTTGGCCCGGTCAACGGCATCGCGCTTGGGCGAGTCGAGGCGCACGTACTGCTGGTAGTAAGCCAACGCTTGCCGGGGCCGGCCGATGGACACCATCACGTTGCCCATGTTGAACAGGTCCATGGCGTAGCCCTCGGCGTCGGCGTACTTTTCGTCGAGCTTCAAGGCTTTGGTAAAGAAACGGGTGGCCCGCTCGTACTCGCCCAAATAGGTGTAAACATTGCCCAGGTTGTTGTACTGATTGGCCACGCCCAGGCTGTCGCCCAGGGCACGGCGGATGCGCAAACACTGGCCGTACGCCGCAATGGCTTCCGGGAACTTGCTCTCGAAGCTGAACAGTATGCCCCGCAGGGCGTACGTTTTGGCTTGCCCCCGCAGGTACCCCAGCTGCTGCCCCAGGCGCAGGGCTTCGGCACTCAGCGCTTTTGCGCGGGCGGGGTTGGCGGCCCGGTTTTCCCACACCACTGCGTTCAGGGTCTTTACCCGATTAGAGTCGGCCTGTGGATGCCCGGCCAACGCCTTTTCCAGCGAATCGAGCCGGGCCGTGGCCGGGCTGGGTTGCGCCGATGCGCCACTAGCCGCCAGCGCCGCGGCCAGCGCTACTTGCAGTACACGTATTTTCATGTCATCGGCGGCCTCCGGCTCCCCGGCCAGACGGCCCGCGCTGCTAAAGGTGGCAGGCAAATTTTAAATGGTGCAAGGCCGTCGTTTGGCGCTATCCGTGCTGGCACGGATATGCCAGGCTTTGCAACGGACTTTTCACGGGCCGCACCCGCTCCTGAGCCGACTTTTTCGTACGATTAATTTTACCTTCTTTCTCCTCCCCTCTCATGCGCAAAGGCACCACCGTCAACTGGAAATACGGCACCGGCACGGCCACCGGCAAAATCGAGTCCGTCCACAAAGAGTCCATCACTCGCACCCTCAAGGGCAGCGAAATCACCCGCAACGGCACTGCCGCCGACCCTGCCCTGCTCATCGTGCAAGCCAACGGCGACCGGGTGCTCAAGCTCAAAAGCGAGGTGAAGGCCGCGTAGGCCGTGCCAGCGCCGGGCGTTTCCAATTGCACAGCCCCTGGGTTTCGCGGCGGTTACTCCACCACCAGCACGTCGGCGGCCCGCACGTAGGCCAGGCGCTGCTGCCACTGCACGCGCAGCCAGATATCCTGCTGCCCCAGCACCGGCAGGCGGTCGCCACTGGCGGCCGTGCTGAGCCAGGCCGCCCCGGCGCCCGGCCCGGCCATCAGGGCCGCCCCCGGCCGCACCACCAGCCCCGCCGGGCCGGGGCGCAGCCAGTGCAGGTAAGCCGCCACGGCCAGCACGTAGGCCCCGTAGCTCAGCCACGCCACCCGGCCGCTACGCCGCGCCAGCAGCCAGCCGGCGGCCAGCACAGCCCCGGCCAGCAGCGCTTGCAAACCCGGATAGTAGTAGCGCAAGGCCCGTATTCGCAACTCCTGCTGCCAAGTGCCAGGGTAGCCCACCAGGCGCTGCCGGGCGGCCAGTGCGGCCATTTGATGCCAAGTGGCCAAGCGCGGCTCGCGGGCTTGCGCCATGCTGAGGTAAAGCAGGGCTGCGGGGCCGTGGTGAGCCTGCTGCTCGGCGTAGGCCAGGCGCAGCAGCAGGCGCGGAGCAGCCTGCTGCCCGCGCCACACCACGCGCTTATAAAGGGGCACAGCAGCGGCGTAATTAGCCTTTTCAAACAGCGAATCGGCCCGGACGGCCAGGATATTGTATTTTTTTACGCTTGCCGCGGGGGTGTTAAAGCCCCTGAAATTCAAAGCCC
>JANXUO010000126.1 GCA_025356245.1 Hymenobacter sp. | reverse complement strand
AAACAAATTCTTAGAAAGCCATTTTTGCACGATAACGCCAGATTTAGGTCATTGGGATGGTTTTTTTTAGTTCCTCAGGTATTAGCATTCAAAATTGCTTCCTACCTTCGGCCCGTCGATTCATAAAACCTCCTTATTGGCATGGGTGCTTGGAAAGGGATTGTGGGGGCCAGCTTTGGGGCGGCCGAATTTGACCGCTGCTGCCACGCCCTGGTCTGGACAGCCGTGGCGGCCTTGTTGCACGCCGTGCTGGGCCTCGCCCCCGCCACCCTGCGCCTGCACCGCGAAGCCCCCCTCACCACCCACCGCTGCCCCGGCGACAAGGTGCCCAAAACCGACGTGATACGCCGGGTGCAGCAACTGCTGGTGACGCGCCACGCGGGGGAGCATCTGGCCGAGCCCATGCCGCACCCGCCGGCTTGAAGACGGTGCGGCGGGGTTTTCGGCTTGCTCTGCCTTGTTTTTGTGCTACTCTGCTTAATTTTTGATGATGACTGCTTGATTTTTACCGGATGATGCTGTCTTTTTACGGGGTGCGGCGGCGTTGCTGTCATGTACTGCGACGTTTTTAGGCAAGTCGTTCTTGTTTTTGGCCTGGTCTGCGCGGTTTTTGGGCGCGGCTGCTGGGTTTTTGGCGGGGGCTGGGCGGGTTTTGAGCCCGCCCAGGGCCTTTGCAGCTTGTTGAAGGCCGTTTTCGGGCCGTGTTCTGCGGATAATACCAATTCATTTCTTTTTTCTTCTCACCCTTTTTCCCCCTCTTTTCGTCATGACGAAGGACCAATTTGCCCGGCTGGCCCGGCACCGCAAAGTAAAAAAGTCGCTGGCTGAGTACGCCGCGGCCGTGGCCTCGGTGCCCGCCTTTGCGCGCATCAGCACCCGCTTTTTGGCGCAACTGGCGCTGCTCGACGGGGCGGCCACCCGCAACGCCGTGACCTCGGAAGGGGCGACGATTGCCAAAACCACCGCCGGCCGTGCCCTGGGCACCCGCCTCACCAAGGCGGCCAACGCCCTGTACTTGCTGTACAAGGACGAAAACAACCTGGAGGAAGCCGCCAAGATGCACCGCCACCCCAGCGACTACACCAACATGGGCGACCTGGCCCTGGCCACCGCCGCCCGCGACCTGGCCCAGCGCCTAACGGCCCGGCAAGCCGACCTGAAAACCGATTACAACATCAAGGCCGCCGACGTGGCCGCCGTGGTGGCCGACGCCGCCTCGTTCGACGGAATGCTGGAAGACACGCAACTGGCCATTGATGCGGGCAAGATAAAAGGTGCTGCGGCCTCTACCACCCTGCGGGATTTGAATGCTTACCTGAAAGACGATTTTCGGGCGGGCCTGGAGCTGCTGAAAGACACGCAGCCGGAGGCGTACAAGGCGCTGCGCGAGGCCAGCCAGGTGGACGATGCGCGGTATGGGAAAGGGAAGGCTAAGGGGGCGGCGGCGAAGGACGGGGAGGCCAACAAGGGGGCGCTGGGCGAGCGGAGTGGGGGCGGGTGAAGGCTTGGCCCAAGCCACGCTCACTGGCTTAACGGTTTGTCTGGTGTTCCTTTCTCTGGTGACGGCCTGAAGATTTTTCTTCAGGCTATGCCTTTTTTTTCGCGCTTACTTTTCTGCCTCATCATGCTGTTTTTTCTACCATTATTGCCGGCTCATCGCGCACGTTTTCTAAGGCTACTGACGGTACTATGCTGCTGGGCGGCACTGCCAGGTCATGCACAAGTCAACGTATCCATTACTAAAACAGGGCTTAGCGGCCCGGCCAGCAACACCGAACCGGGCACCTCAACGCCCTCGTTTGAGCCACAGTGGTACACGGCTACTTTGGCTGCTATTGATATAAAGGACGCGGGGGGAGCGATACTAGCGTCCATACCAGCAGCAAGTCAGCGCATCAATGAACGAAGATTCAATGCTCGGCAAACGGCACTGGACTTGCTCCAAGACTTGCGGCAAAAAGCAGGCGACAAAACTACCCGCGCCGCATTGAAAACAGCCAACCTGAATGCTGCCCAACTGCTCTTTCCTCACGGGCGGCTTTTTCAACGGCCTTGGCGTTGGCATTGGCCGTGGCGCAAATACCGGAAAATGGGCAACCGCGCAGAGCAAGCCGTGGCAGCGAGCTTCCTGGCCCAGTTGGAGGAAAAGCTGCGCGTAGAATGGGATGCGGCCCGGACCCACGACCCCAACCTGAAACCTGCCGTAGGCGTGGCCCCACCGCCCTCCGCGCCAGCCAGCGCCCTGGCCACCGCCAACAACGTGGGCAGCATCCTCTACACCACCGAGCAATACGTGGCGGCTGCCTCAAACGCAAGGATACTGCGGCTTACCCTACGTGACCGCGGGGCGGGTGCCCGCGTTCGGTACAATGCCGTCATCAGCTACAATACCGTAACCGGCGACTACGTGGGGCCACTGCTGGCCGATGCGTCCAGCACCTTGCCTCACCGGGTGACGGTTAGCCGCGACATGGAAAACCTAGCTGTGCAGGAGTCATTTGTGGATGACCTAGTGCGGGCGCTAGCCCCCGCCAACCTGCGCCGTACCGATGCCCCTGATGCCGCCACCGTGTACCGCGAAATAGAGGCTACTGAGGACGATGTGGCAAATGCCTCAACACTGGTTGCCAACCAAAGGCGTATCCTGTTTGATGCGCAGGCACATTGCCGAAATCTGGCGCAATTGGTATCCACCAGCAACTTCAATCCTAGGCTAAACGACGAGTTAACCCAAGCTAATGAAGCTGCCGCACACGCCCGCCTCGATTTATATGCAACAACAGAGTCGCTATCGGATGCCGAAACCCACAAGCAGAATGCCATCGCGGCGGCTCGTGCTGCAATAACAGCGGCCATTACCGCAAACGACGTAGTGGCGGAGCCCGATAAGCTATTCAGCGTAGCACTGGCCAAAATGTACACGAGCATGGCCGTGGCACAAGCCCACTCCCCCGAAACTCCGATGGCGGGCGTGATGGAAATAAAGGCCCAGGTGCAGGCCCGAACCGATGCCAACGACCTGGATAGCCCCGCTGCCACGTTCGTGACCGACTCGGTGCAAATTGTGGTGGAAGACGGCAACGTGGAGGAGTTGAAGGCCGTGGGCCGGCTGGGTAGCGAGTCGGTGCTGTTTGAAACCTACGCGCCCATCGGCATTTCGTCGGACCGGGACCTACGCCGCAGCTGGCCCCGGCAGTTGCTGTGGACGCAAACGCCACCCGCTGGCTTTGGGGGCCACGCCGCAGTTATCAATCTCGCCGATTTGCTGCACTACACGGCCAATATGCAGGCCAACGGCAAAGACCGCAGCCCCGCCGACGGTGTGTACACCCTGCACCCCGGCGATGGCCTGGCCCAGCGCAGCCTGCCCAAGCTGACCACCACCAAGCTGCTGCAAGCCCGCGTGTTCACCGACGCGGCCGGCTTCAGCGATGCCAACAAGCCCAACGGCCTCATTCAGGTGGAGGTGGACAAGAAGCTGGAATGGGGCGTGCCGTGGAGCAAAAGCTGGCAGGCGGTGCAGTTCCGGCTGCCCGCCTACTTTACGCCCCTGGTAGCCATCACCAAAATAGAGCAGCAAAACCGCTTCCTGCCCCTGGAGCGGGTGCCCAACGAGCCGCTGCGCTACACCATCAACACCATCGACCTGCTGCGCTACACCAACCTGCGCGTAGGCGGCGATTTCAACCTGGGCGGAATGCGCTGGGCGGCCCTCAAAAGCGACTTTTACCTCGATGCCAGCATCTACCTCAACCGGGTGGATATGCGCGATTCGGTGCGCCGCCCCAACGCCGCCAAGCTCGTGCGCGTGGACAGCACCCTGAACGTGGTGATGTACGGCATCGGCCTCAAAACCCGCTTCCGGCCCGATTCGCGCTACGGCGTGCAGTCACGCATCGGCTTCTACCGCTACGCCCTGGTGAACGACCTCGACCAAAACAACAAACTCCTCATCGAGCAACGCCCCAACATCAAGGGCCTCTACGCCGAGGCCCACACGCAGCTTGATAAATACATCTACCAGGGCGTATTTCAGTACGAACTCCTATTTTGGGCCAGCCTGTCGACCAGTTCCAAGGTATTTTTCCGGCCCCAGTTTTCGCACTTGCTCTACCAAGCCAACCACACGTTTTTTCAGTTTCAGGTGGGCTACCAGTTCGATGTTTTCAGCAATACGCGAGAGGACAAAATTCCGGTTAAGAAGCTCTGGTAGCACACCCTCACGACGACAGTCACGCTGGCCGACACGGGCACGTTTCGGGTGCAGGGGGTGCGGAGCCAGCCGTTTGTGGTGCGCTGCCGCTGAGGTGGCGGGCGCGGCGTAAAGGACCGAAGCCCCGGTTGCGCCTCCGCGCAGCCGGGGGTTTTTATGCCCGGCCCAACGCCGGCCGCAACGGGGGCGCGTTGTTGCGCCGGAGGGGGGTAGCCGCCGCGTGGCGGCTTGTTGCCGGGGCGGCTGGTGCGGCGCGTCAGTTGCCCGACAACGGATTGGCGAACAAATCGAGGGTCGGGGCGGCGGGCAGCGCGGGGCGTTGCCGGGCTGCTGAAACCACTGCCATTACGCCAGCCGTACCGTCCACCCGTCACGGGCTTGCATGGTGGTGCTGCTGCGCAGGTGGAAATCAAATCCTAGGCCGCTCAAGATGCTGGTTAGCTCCAATCGCAGGTCGTTGATGCCGGTTTGGGGGTTTTGCTGGCGGAATTTTTGGGCCGTGGTAGTCGGGGGGCTGCCGGCGGGCGGCTGCTCCAGTAAGAGGACTACTTCAATGGCCAGGGCAGGCTTAAACATTCGCTCCGTCACCGGACGTAGTTCCGGGTCGCCGGTGCGGGCGGCGGCATACAGGCCGCTGATGGTATTCAGGGCTTTCTGAATCACGGTTTGGCGGAGCTTTTTGGCCTGGCGGTCGGCGGTGCTGGCGCTGAGGCGGTAGTCCTTGACCTCTATTAAAAATAACCGGTTGTCGGGGGCGGCAGATAGGCTCACTACGTCTACTCCGCGGACATTTTGAACCTGGTGCTCAATTTTGGCGCGGTAGAAGCCGGCGTTGTCGTCTTGGCTGTCGCCGTCGTACTTGACGGCGCCCCAGCCTTCCGGAAAATCCAACCAGATACCCTTTTCTCGCTTACTGGTCATCTTCCTGGTCGAGTACGTTCTGAAAACGGTCGGATTGGTCTAGCTCAGCGTCGAGGGCCACGATGTCGGGCAGCAGCTCCAGATTAGGTGCCGCGCTGACAGTAGTGGGGCCGTCGGGCAGCGCACTAAGGCCAAAATAGCGCACGGCGGTGCCGGGCGGCTGAGCCAGGATGTGCAGCTCTTTAAGTAAAAACAGGCTGTGGGTGGCCAGGATAATCTGGAAGCCCTGGCGGGCAAGCTGGGTGAGGAGCCGGGCCACCTCGCGCAGTAGAGCGGGATTGAGGTTGGCTTCGGGCTCGTCCCAGTAGAGGGTGGTTTCGGGGT
>JANXUO010000111.1 GCA_025356245.1 Hymenobacter sp. | reverse complement strand
GGCCAGGGCCGCGCCTACGGGGCCGAGGCCTTCTTCCAACAGAAACTCAGTGGCAAGCTCTTCGCCATCATCTCCCTCACCGCCTTCCGCTCCGAGTTCAACGGCACCGATGGCCTTTACAAACCCACGGCTTGGGACACCCGTTTTCTCGGCTCCGCGCTGCTAGGCTACAAGCTCGGCCGCGGCTGGGAACTAGGTGCCAAGTACCGCGTGGGCGGCGGTGCCCCCTACACGCCATACGATGAAGCCGCCAGCCGAGCCAGCTACCAGGCCATCGGCCAGGGTATCCTCGACTACCGTCAGCTCAACTCCCAGCGCCTCCGCTCCTTCCAGCAGCTCGACCTCCGCCTCGACAAGAAAATCAGCCTCCCCCGCCTCAGCTTCGACTTTTACATCGACGTACAAAACGCCCTGTTAACCAAGCCCGTCTCCATCCCCACCTACACCTTCGAGCGCCTCCCCGACAACTCCGGCTACACCACTACCAACGGCCAGCCCCTCCGCCCCGACGGCAGCAACGCCGTCCCCATCCTCCTCCCCGACAGCGATGCCCTCGTAGTCCCGACCATCGGCTTCATCATCGAATTTTAGCCGTTGAATTGACTGGGATACAGCGATATGCCGCCCTCCCCTCCTAATTAAAAACAAATGCCCGGTAAGGTGCCCATACAATTGAGCACCTCACCGGGCATTTGTGATACAGCGCTTCCACCCCACGCCGTTTTTCGCCTGATACCAAGCAAAATCAAACGAATTAGCCAGCCGACATCACCATTACCTACGTCCATACCAAATCATAAATCACCAGCATTGCCAACATCATCAAAGAAGCGCCCTGAATATTAAATCCCAACCCATCCTCAGCTACCGACTTAGAGCGGTTTCGGTGTTAGTGTGCTGGGCGGGCTGCCGGTTTTTCGCCGGCTGTCTGAGGTGGTCTAGGTAAAACGGACAGTGTGAAGTCTTATCTTCCACTGCCCATGCATGAGAAACTGAATCCTGGCGGCCTGCCCGCCACCCGCAAGAAATATACGCCCGCCTTCAAAGCCGAGTGCGTCCGCCAAGTGGCGGCCGGGGCCCGGCAAACCGACGTGGCTCGTGCCCAAGGCATTTCGCCGGCCTTGCTGGGCCGCTGGCAGCGCCAGGCACTGGAGCAAGCCGTGCCCAGCAGCGCCGAGCGAGACGAAATTAAACGCCTACGCGCCGAGCTCAAGCGCGTGGAAATGGAGCGCGACATTTTAAAAAAAGTCGTGACCATCTTCTCCCAGCCCCCTCAGTCATGAGCCGTTACCAGTTCATTCGAGCCTGCACCGAACCCTGGCCGGTGCAAGCCCTTTGCCACGTGTTGGCCGTGAGCCCGGCAGGCTACTACCAGTGGCAGCAACGGCCCGCCCGGTCCACCGCGAAGTGGCAGGAAGCAGCGCAGGCGGCGTTTACACGCCATGCCCGCCGCTACGGCACCCGCCGGCTGCGGGCCGAATTACGCGCGGAAGGCCATGCCGTGGGGCGCTACGCGCTACGCTCGTGGCTGCACCGCAATGAGCTGCGGGCGCTGAGTACCCGCCCGCAACGGCCCCGCACGACCGTAGCCGACCCGGCCGCCGTGGTGGCCGAAAACCGGCTGCTCGGCCAGCCCGCACCCACGGCTACTAATCAGGTGTGGGTTGGCGACATCACGTACCTGCCCCTGGTGGGCGGGCGCTGGTGCTACCTGGCCACCTGGCGAGATGCCTGCTCACGCCGGGTCGTTGGTTGGCACCTGGCCGCGCAGATGCCCACCGAACTCGTACTCCACGCGTTGGAACAAGCGCTGACGCTACGCCAACCCGCGCCGGGCCTGATTGTCCACGCCGACCGGGGCAGCCAGTACACGAGTGCGGCCTGCCGCGCCCGCATCGCACAAGCCGGGGCCGTGCCCAGCTTCAGCCGGCCGGGCAACCCCTACGACAACGCCCAGGCCGAAGCCGGCTGGAGCACGCTCAAAACCGAGTTGTTGCCCCACGGCAGCCCCTTTGCCTCGCTCGAAGAAGCCCGCCTCGAAGTGGCCCACTACCTCGACACGTACTTCAACCTGGACCGCCGCCACTCCGCCCTCGGCTACCGCTCGCCCCACCAATTCGAACACGACCTGAAAACCAACCTATCTTAGCTCACTGTCTGTTTTACCTAGACCACCCCAAATAGCGTATCGTGTTCTTGGACAGTAAGGACCCGTGCGTAGCGGGTCCGTTGGTCGCCGTTCTCCGTATTCAGCACTTTGGTAACCAGCACCGAATCGGCGGTGACGGTCACGTTCTGCTGCTCGCCAAAGGCGTGCGCTTCCACCCGCAGCAGCGTCACCTGGGCTGGGGCGCGTCGTGGCTGCGCAACGACAGCGAG
>JANXUO010000093.1 GCA_025356245.1 Hymenobacter sp. | reverse complement strand
CGCGCCGTCAGCAAAGGCACCTTCAAGCTAGGCCCGGTAAGTGCCGACGCCATGTACAACGCAGATTATCATTCGTATAATGGCGCGGGCACGGTACGTGTCAATTAAAAAATTCGCGCACAGAGTTCACAGAGTTTCACGGAGCTTGACAGTTGGAGTAAAACTCCGTGAAACTCTGTGAACTCTGTGCGAAAAAATTCGGCAATGAAATACAAGCACGTCTTCGGCGGCCTAGCGGTAACAACCCTGCTACTCTTTTTACTCGATTACGCATTTCCCCTCCCGCCGCCGCCGCAATATTCCCCCATCGTATTGGCTGCCGATGGCAGCGTACTCCACGCCTACCTCAACCCCACCCAAAAATGGCGGATGAAAACCGAATTAGCGGAAATAACGCCCGCCCTGCAACGAGCCATTATAAATAAAGAAGACCGTTATTTTAATTACCACTTCGGCGTAAATCCGCTGGCCATTGTGCAAGCTGCTGGACGAAATATATTTAAAAAAGGGCGCACCACCGGGGCCAGCACCATCACCATGCAAGTAGCTCGCTTGCTGGAACCTAAAGAGCGCACATTTAGCAATAAAATGCTGGAAATATTGCGGGCCACGCAACTCGAAATACATTACAGCAAGGCCGAAATTTTGCAATTATATTTAAACCTGGTGCCTTACGGCAGCAACATCGAGGGCGTAAAATCGGCGGCGCTTTTATATTTTCAGCAGCCGCCCGATTATTTATCCCTGGCGCAAACCGTTACGCTGGCCATTATTCCCAACCAGCCGCGCACACTGGTTTTGGGCAAGAACAACGCGAAAATAGTAGCCGAAAGAAACCGCTGGCTGCGGCAATTTCAGGCGCAGCATCTATTCCCGGCTGCCGATATTGCCGTGGCGCTGGCCGAGCCGCTGGAGGCCGAGCGCCACGCCGCGCCCGCGCTGGCCCCGCACCTGGCGCGGCGGCTGGTAACGCAGTTTCCGGGCCGCGCCATCGTCCGCAGCACCTTGCGGCGCGGCCCCCAGGCCCAGGCCGAAGACCTGACCCGCAACTACGTGCGCCGCCTGCACGAGCTGGGCATTTCGCAGGCCGCCGTGCTGGTGCTCAACAACCACACCCGCGCCGTGGAGGCCTACGTGGGCTCCGCCGATTTTGCCGATTTTTCCGCTCACGGGCAGGTCGATGGCGCGCGGGCGGTGCGCTCGCCGGGCAGCACCCTCAAGCCGCTTTTGTACGGGCTGGCGCTCGATGCCGGCCTGCTCACGCCCAAGCGCAAGCTGCCCGACGTACCCACCAATTTCAACGGTTTCCGGCCCGAAAACTTCGACAAAACCTGCCAGGGCGAGGTCACGATGGAACACGCCCTCATTTATTCGCTCAACATTCCGGCGGTGCAAACCCTGGCCGATGTCGGCGTTCCCACCCTCACCACGCGCCTGCAACACGCCAGTTTTCAGCAAGTAACCCGCGATGCGCCGCGCCTGGGGCTGAGCACCATTTTGGGTGGCTGCGGCGCTTCGCTGGAAGAACTGACGGGCCTGTATGCAGCCCTGGCCAACGAGGGAAATTTTCGCCCCCTAATTTACCTGCAACCCAACGCCGAAAACCCAACACCTAAAACCAAAAACCAAAAACTGAACACCCAAAGACCAACCACAAGAAACAAGCAACAAGAAACCGCCATCCTCTCCCCCGCCGCCGCCTTTCTCATCACCGACATCCTCGCCCAACGCACCCGGCCCGACCTGCCCGCCGGCTACGAGCGCAGCGTGCGCCTGCCCCAGATAGCCTGGAAAACCGGCACCAGCTACGGCCGCCGCGACGCTTGGAGTCTGGGCTACAATGCCGACTACACCATCGGCGTGTGGGTGGGCAACTTCTCGGGCCAGGGCAGCCCCGCCCTCACCGGGGCCGACGTGGCCTCGCCGCTGCTCTTCACCCTTTTCAACACCCTCACCTACAACGACACCCGCCACGCAGCCGCCACGCCCGCCAGCCTCGATTTTCGGTTGGTATGCGCCGAAACCGGCCTCGTGCCCGGCGAGCACTGCCCCAATCAACTCATTGATTACTACCTGCCCGGCATCTCCTCCGCCCAGCGCTGCGAGCATTTGCGCGAGGTGCTGGTATCGGCTGATGGCGGCACGAGCTACTGCCGCGCCTGCCTGCCGCCCAACGGCTACCGGCGGCAGCTTTTCGCCAACCCCGCGCCCGCCGTGTTGGCCTTCCGCGAAGCGCGGGGCCTGCCCGCCCAGCGCCTGCCACCGCACTTTGCTGGCTGCCAGCTGGTCCACGATATTCGAAGCGGTAGCTCTGCCCAAACCACAAACTCCCGTTACAACACCCTCACCATCACAGCTCCCACCCCCAACGCCGAGTACCTGCTCGACCCCGCCGACCACCCCCGACTGGCCTTGGCCTGCGCCGCTGGCCCCGAAGTTCGCAAAGTGTACTGGTACGTCAACGACCAGTTTCTCCGCGCGGCCCGCGCCACGGAGCGGATATTTTTTCGGCCCCCATTGGGGCCAGTCAAAATATCCTGCGCCGACGACCAGGGTCGCAACGTGAACGTGCAGGTGCAGGTGAGGGA
The DNA here is from genome assembly GCA_025356245.1 of Hymenobacter sp. Taxonomy (GTDB): domain Bacteria; phylum Bacteroidota; class Bacteroidia; order Cytophagales; family Hymenobacteraceae; genus Hymenobacter. The sequence continues at coordinate 1,661 of JANXUO010000093.1, read as the reverse complement.
ACTATAGTGCCAAGCTCAACCTTAGCCACCCATCTCCCGTATTGGCACGGTGCTTGCAAAACGCCATTTAGCGGCCTATTGAAATTCACTTCAAATCTTAACCTTACTATCATGAAAACGACCCGTTGGATTTTCGCCCTTGTTATGCTCTTTGTCCTGGCTTTGGGCGATGTGGCCCGCGCTCAAGACCGCAAGGGCTGGAGCCCGCAGGCTAAAGGGGCCGTCATTGGCGGCCTGGGTGGTGCGGCGGCCGGTGCCATCATCAACAAGCGCAACCGCGCCGTGGGCGGCGTAGTGGGCGGCGTGGCCGGCGCTGGCATTGGCTATGCCATTGGCAAGCACACCGACAACAAGCGCAAAGAGCGCGCCCGCATTGCTGCTGCCAACGCCGCCGCCGAGCGCCGCGATGCGGAGTACCGCTACGCCATGGCGCACAACAACTCATCTTCGTCGCGTACCAGCACTTCAGGACGCGCTACGGGCACCGCAACAGCATTTGCCGCCAGCACGCTCAACCCCAAAACCAGCGACCCGGCCGTGTTTGCCGCCCGCACCGGCTACCTGCCCAACGATGCCTACGGCAACCGTGACGCGGCTTATCCTACCTCAGAATATCGCCGCAAAAGCTGGTAAGCTTTGTTTTCTGCCCACGTGCAAACCCAGGCCCCCGGCCTGGGTTTTGTGCTTTTTGCCGTTTTTAACTTTCCCCTTTTAATGCTTTTTGTATGAAATCCCTCTTTGGCTTTTTACTTGGCGGCGCACTGCTGTCGGCCTGCTCGGCCCCCAAAACCACCGATGCCGTAAATGTGCAGGCCCTCAACCAGCAATTCATCGGGGCTTGGAACACTAAAAACACGGTGCAACTCGATTCTTTGCTAGCCGACGACGTGCAGTTTCTGCAAGGCCAGGCCCACTACAGCGGCAAGGCTGAAGTGACCGACAAGTGGATTCGGGCCACCCAGCCCACTATTTCCAACCTCAAAACCAACACCATGAGCACCGGGACCGATGCTGGCATGGCTTACGAGGCCGGTACCTTCTCGGTAGATGTGCTGCCCGAAGACCCGCGCCAGCCGCGCGGCACGGGCGAAGGCAATTTTTTGCTGCTCTGGAAAAAGGCCAAAAACAACAGCTGGAAGCTGAGCTACGCGCAATTGGAAGACTTGCCGGTGCAAGTGCGCCGGTAAGGCAACGCCAGGCCAGTGCTTGACGCTACTGTGCCTCCAAATACGTGTCTCCCACCTGCACCGGCACCATGTCGGCGCTTTCGGCTTCGGTGAACAACCGCGAGCGAATCAGAAACCGCACCCCCAGCGGGATTTCCAGCGAAAAACTGGCCCCGCGGCCCTTGGTCACGTCCACCGTCAACTGCGTGTGCTGCCAGTATTCAAACTGACTGGTGCTCATGAAGAAATCACAGCCGTGGATTTGGCCCAGCCACACGTCGTTGCCGCCCACCCGGAACTCGCCTTTAGTGAAGCACATCGGGGAGGAGCCGTCGCAACAGCCACCGCTCTGGTGAAACATGAGTGGACCGTGTTCGTCGCGGAGTAGCTCGATGGTAGCTTCGGCGGCGGTGGTGATAAGGACGCGGGGCGTTTGCATATTCTGGGTGGAAAAAGAAAAAGTGGCCGGACGAATCCCCCGAAGGGGTTCGTTCG
>JANXUO010000030.1 GCA_025356245.1 Hymenobacter sp. | reverse complement strand
CCGTGGGCGTGTTCGTGGTGCGGGCCGAGCGCCTCACCGACGAGGTAGCCAGCACGGGCTCGGTGCTGGCCGAAGAGGCTACCACCATCCGCTCGGAGCTGGCCGGGCGCATTACCAGCCTCTCGTTTAAAGAAGGGCAGCGCGTGCGCCGGGGCCAGGTGCTGTTCACCCTCAACGCCGCCGAGAACCAGGCCGCCCTGCAAAAGCAGCAGCTGAACATCCGCCTTTACCAAGACCAGGAACGCCGGCAGCGCACCCTGCTAGCCAAAGAATACATCAGCCAGCAGGAATACGAGCAGGCCAACAACCAGCTGCTTACCGCCCGCGCCGAGCAGCAGGCCCTGCAAGCCACCCTGGCCAAGGCCACCGTGCGGGCGCCCTTTGCCGGGGTGCTGGGCCTGAGCACCACCACCGTGGGCAGCTACCTCACGCCCGGCGCCGCCGTGGTGAGCCTGGCCCGCACCCGCCCCGTCAAAATCGACTTTGCCGTGCCCGGCCGCTTTGCCGCCCAGGTAAAGGTGGGCGACGTGGTGCGCCTCACCGACGAGGCCAGCGCCCGCCAGTACCCGGCCCGCGTGTACGCCCTCGACCCCCAGCTCGACCCCGTGAGCCGCACCCTGCACGCCCGCGCCCGCTTCGCCAACCAGCACGACGAGCTGCTGCCCGGCGCTTTCGTGAAGGTCAACCTCGTGCTCGACGCCACGGCCGATGCCCTCCAGATTCCGACCGAGGCCGTGGTGCCGGTGGCCAGTGGCTACCAGGTGTTCGTGGTGAGAAAAGGCAAAGTCGACGTGCGCGACGTGAAAATCGGGGCCCGCTCCGATAAGCTCATTCAAATTATGCGCGGCCTCGCCGTGGGCGACTCCGTGGTGCGAACCGGCGTTTTGCAGATTAAGAAAGGTGATTTGGTGAAGGCAGGGTAATTTTTTCGCACAGAGTTTAGGGTGAGTTAAAGAGAGGTTCAACCGAGTACTCTTCCATTTCACTCATCTACTCGCTCCACTCCTCTGTGAAACTCTTTTTACTCTTCCTAAACTCTGTGCGAAATAGCCCATGAGCCTATCCTCCATCAGCATCAACCGGCCAGTATTGGCCATCGTCCTCAGCCTGCTCATTGTCATTTTTGGGGTGATTGGCTTTCGGGCGCTTTCGGTGCGCGAGTACCCGAGCGTGGACCCGCCCATTATTACGGTGGCGGCCAGCTACACCGGCGCGGCGGCCGACGTGATGCAGTCGCAAATCACCGAGCCGCTGGAGGAAAGCATCAACGGCATTGCCGGCATCAAGAACCTGACCAGCGTGAGCCGCGACGGCCGCTCGACCATCACCGTCGAATTTGACCTGAGCACCGACCTCGACAACGCCGCCAACGACGTGCGCGACAAGGTGAGCAGCGCCCTGGGCAAGCTGCCGCGCGACGTGGACCCGCCGGTCGTCACGAAAGCCAACGCCGACTCCAGTCCCATCGCCCTCACCTACCTTTCGTCGGACCGCCGCAGCCTGCTGGAGCTGACCGACTACGCCAACAACGTGCTCAAGGAGCGCCTGCAAACCATTCCGGGCGTGTCGGAAATCCGCATTTTTGGCGAGCGCAAGTACTCCATGCGCCTCTGGCTCGACCCCCAGAAGATGAGTGCCTTGCGCATCAGCCCGGTGGACGTGCAAACCGCCCTGGCCCGCGAAAACGTGGAGCTGCCCGGCGGGGCCGTGCAGGGCCAGAACACCCAGCTCACCCTGCGCACCATGGGCCGCCTGAGCACCGTGCCCGAGTTCAACAACCTCATTCTGCGCGACGACTCGCTGGCCCTCGTGCGCCTGGCCGACGTGGGCTACGCCGAGCTCTACCCCGAAAACGACCAGACCATCCTGCGCCGCAACGGCCTGCCGCTGGTGGGCCTGGCCGTGGTGCCCCAGCCCGGCTCCAACCAGATTGACATTGCCCGCGCCTTCAACCAGCGCCTGAAAACCTACGGCGCCGACCTGCCCAAAGACCTCAAGCTCAGCACCGGCTTCGACAATTCCATTTTCATTCAGTCCTCAATTGCCGAAGTTGAGCACACCATTCTGGAGGCCTTTGGGCTGGTGGTGCTGATTATCTTTTTGTTTTTGCGCGACTGGCGCTCCACCCTCATCCCGGTGGTGGCCATTCCGGTGTCGCTGGTCGGCATTTTCTTCGTGATGTGGCTCCTGAACTTCTCCATCAACGTGCTCACGCTGCTGGCCATTGTGCTGGCCATTGGCCTGGTGGTGGACGATGCCATCGTGGTGCTCGAAAACATCTTTTCGCGCATTGAGGGCGGCCAGACCCCGCGCGAAGCCGCCGAGCAGGGCGCGGCCGAGATTACGACGGCCGTCATCAGCACCACCGTGGTGCTGGCCGCCGTGTTCCTGCCGGTGCTGTTCCTGACGGGCATCACCGGGCGGCTCTTCCGCGAGTTTGGGCTGGTGGTGGCGGGCTCGGTGCTGATTTCGGCCTTCGTCTCGCTCACCCTCACCCCCATGATGTGCGCCCGCCTGCTCAAGCACCAGAACCGGCCCAACTGGTTTTACCGCGTCACGGAGCCGTTTTTTGCGGGCCTCACCGCCGGGTATCAGCGCAGCTTGACTACCTTTTTGCAGCGCCGCTGGCAGGCCTGGGTGCTGGTGGCCCTCACGGGGGTGGGCATCTGGTGGCTGGGCAAAACCCTGCCTTCGGAGCTGGCCCCGCTCGAAGACCGCAACCGCATCAACCTCAACGTAACCGGCCCCGAGGGCGCGTCCTTCGAGTTCATGGACCAGTACATGAGCCAGGTCATCCCGCTGGTGCGCGACTCGGCTGGGGCCGACCTCGACAACGTCCTCACCGTGACGTCGCCCGGCTTTGGCGGCGGCGGGGGCGTCAACTCGGGCATTGCGCGGGTGCTGCTGCTGCCCGCCGAGGGCCGCCCCCGCAGCCAGCAGCAGCTCGCCGACGGCCTCGCCGCCGGCCTCAAGCGCCTGAGCGCCGCCCGCGCCAGCGTCAGCCAGGACCAGAGCATCGGCTCGGGCGGGGC
>JANXUO010000028.1 GCA_025356245.1 Hymenobacter sp. | reverse complement strand
AGAGCAGCCGGACTCGCTTGAAATACGTCATATTTTGGGAGTGATAGGAGCCGCATTTTTGTAATAATTCAGTTGCATTCCCTTAGAAGCCAGGGTGCGGCCATCGTTGGTAATCAACGTACAGTCAACGCCTTTCAGCTGGTTGATAAAGCCCAGCCCCGCCTCCGGCCCCAGCACAAACACCACTTCGTCGAGGCCGTCGGCCAGCTCCACGTCGGGGCAAATAATAGTAACCGAGCGCAGGCCCGTAGCTGGGTAGCCGGTGCGCGGGTCGATGATGTGGCCGTAATAACGGCCGCCCACCGTAAAGTACTGCTCGTAGTTGCCGGCCGTTACCACCGCCAGGTTGGTGACTGTGAGCCACGACGATACCGCCTGGGGCCGGGCCGGGTCGCCGATGGCGATGCGCCAGCCGCTGCCGTCGGCCTGCTTGCCCCAGCACGACACATCGCCCGAGCCGTTTATCAGCCCGCCCGCAATGCCCATTTGCTGCATCAGGGCCTGGGCGCGGCGTACCGCGTAGCCTTGCAGAATGCCCGCCAGATTGATACGCATCCCCTTGTTGCGCAGAAAGACGGAGTGGGTGGCGGGGTCAAGTATGATGTTGCGGTAACCAATGCGTTGCACCGATGCCCGCACCAGCGCCGAGTCGGGCAAGGCGGGGTGTTCGCGGCGGTCAAACTGATAGATTTTATCGCCCCCGGCAAAGCTGATGTCAAACGCCCCCTTGCTCAAGGCCGACAGCTTTAACGTGCGTTGAATGAGGCCGTACACCTCAGCATCCACCGGCACGGCCCGCAGCCCGGCAGCGCGGTTGATGCGCGTAATCTGGGAGGTCGAATCCCAGTACGAACAGCGCTTGTCGATGCGCCGCGCTTCGGCAATGCCCGCCCGAATGGCCCGCCACGCCAGCGTATCATCGCCCGAAACGGCCGTAAATGTAAAGTGCGAGCCCATGAGCTGGGCACTGCGCGTGAAGTTGCGTGGGTTGCGCGTACTAGCCAGCGGCGCTTGCGCCCAAGCCGCAGTGCCCGTCAGCCAACCCGTCAACAGCAAAAAAAGTAGCCGCAGCTGTCTTTTTGATAACATTGCAAAGCGCGGGCAGCGGCAGATGAGCACAGGCTTATTTCTTGGCTAGCAGCTCGGTAAGGTAAGTGTCGTAGGCAGCAGGACCACCGGCGCGGTAGCCGGTTTTGGCCAGCACTTTGCCCTCGGGCGAGAGCAGCACCACCAGCGGAAAATTACCTTCTTTGTTGAGTTGCGCAGCAGCTTGCTCGTTTGCCTTGGTTTGGGCGGCAGGTAATTTGTTTTTGCGGCTGCGCGGAAAGTCGAACCGCGCCAGCACCAGCTTATCCTCGGCATAACGCTGAAACTCGGGTTTATCAAACACTTCTTCCTTGAGCATGATGCAAGGCTTGCACCAGTCGGAGCCCGAAAACACGGCCAGCACGGGCCGGTTGAGGGCTTTAGCTTGCTGCAAAGCGGCGGCAAGGTCGTTATTCCAGGAGCTGACGGCAGCGGCTGGAACCTGGGCGCGGGTACTCAAAACGGCCAGTAACGAAAGAAGCAAAAGGAAGGGGAAACGCATAGTGAGTAAAGTTCTGAGGAGAAGATTAAAATTTGATTAACACCGCCTGTGCGGATTTTACCACGGTTTGTACGAAGAGCTTTACCCAGCGGCTGAGTTAAAGTGAGCTGGTGCAAACCCGCGTTGCAGCACCGGCCTTGTTCTTACCTTTCGCCCGCCAATGTTTTCCCCGTCCACTCCCCTACCTGCCAGCGTCGAACGCACCACGGTGCGCCGGGTGCGCGGCTCCGTCGCCACGGCCACCACCGACCTGCTTGCCACCGAGCAACCCCTCGAAATTCGGCTTGCCTACGGCCCCACCGGCCAGCGCCAGCAGCAAACCCTGGCCATCACCATGCGCACCCCCGGCCACGATGCCGAGCTGGCCGCCGGTTTTCTTCTCAGCGAAGGCATTACTCAAAGCGCCAGCGACTTACTTACCCTCGCCCACTGCCCTGACCCGCGCCGCCCCGAAGAGCGCGCCAACGTGTTGCTGGCCGAGCTGGCCGCCGGCGTAGCCGTCGATTTAGGCCGCCTCGAACGGCACTTTTATACTTCGTCGAGTTGCGGCGTGTGTGGCAAAACCAGCATTGCCGCCGTACGGGCCGTAAGCTGCCCGGTGCTGCCGGCCGAGGGCTACGGCCCGGTGGTAGCTGCCGCCACCATCCACGCCCTGCCGGCGCGGCAACGCGCGGCGCAGTCCGCGTTTGAGCAAACCGGCGGCCTCCACGCCGCGGCCCTGTTCACGGCCGATGGCGAATTGTTGCTTCTGCGCGAAGATGTGGGCCGCCACAATGCCCTCGATAAACTGGTGGGGGCGGCCCTGCTGGCGGGCCAACTCCCCTTGCACCAACACGTATTGCTACTCAGCGGCCGGGCCTCGTTCGAGCTGGTGCAGAAGGCGGCCGTGGCAGGCATTGCCATCGTGGCGGCCGTCGGGGCTCCCAGCTCGCTGGCCGTCGATGCCGCTGATGAGTTCGGCCTGACACTGCTGGGGTTTGTGCGGAACAACGGATTTAATGTGTACACCCATGAGTCACGCATCGCAATCACGAATTGAGATGAATTTAGGGGATTGTGCGAATTTTTTACGTGCTATTTCTTAATTAGCTTTTAATTCGAGAAATTTCCCGAATTCGTCTTGATTAGTGATTAAAGTTTATGATTTATGAAACTGCGCCTCGAAGAAAATATGCTCCGCCTGCGCCTCTCCAGTGACGAGGTAAAACAGTTTGCTCAGTTTAAGAGCTTGACCTACACCTTGCGTTTCAGCGCCGGCGAATCAGCAGGCCACTGCTTGACCTATGGCCTTGAATTACTGCCTGAGACACCAGAAAACAATGGTCCGATAAACCAGGAGCCGGAAAAAATCTCACCAAAAATTCAACTTGTAGCTGAAGCTGGATTAATACTAATTAAGGTATTTGCTCAGCAGGCCCACAGTTGGCTAACCGGTGAACAAATTGCCATCACCGCCCAAATTGATGTCGGGCAAGAAACTCCTCTCCGCATTATAATAGAGCAAGACATCGGCTACCAACATTGAGGCTGGGTTGCAAAATTTAATTTTTTATTATAGAGCCCTGTGA
>JANXUO010000026.1 GCA_025356245.1 Hymenobacter sp. | reverse complement strand
TCCTCTACTCCACCTGCAACACCTTCCAGCGCGACGCCCAACGCGATGGCACGGCCTTCGGCTTCTTCCTCCAGAACCCGCCCGGCCCTTCCCCTGCCCTCGTCTTTGACAACTTCGCCGTCCCCACCCCCAACACCACCGTCCTCAAGGACCTCTTCGACCCCGCCGGCCACCCCCCCGGCGAGTACTGGGCCTTCTGGAACCAGAGCGGCAATGCGGTGATTTACTTGACGTTCCAAGCTCAGGCAGACCCGGTGCAGCCCACTTATTATGGACTTTATGCCTCAGGGCCAAGCCCGGTAACCTTTGGTAACGGCGGCGCGATTGACCTCAGGCAAAGGCCTAATCCCATGCTCCAACCATGCGCTTTGGATGGTTTTCCCGATACTGGCATTCAACAACGGGGTATGACTGGCACACCAACTGCCTCAATTAACGTGCTGGCGCAAAACGTGCCCAACCCGTGCGTAGGCAGCACCCGCTTTGATTTGCGCTTGCCGCGTACCGCACACGGGGCCGCCCTGCTCATCCGGCACGGGCTGGACGGCCGGCCAGTAGCTGAGTTGCCGCTCAAGCCCACGGCCACTTATTTGGACGTGGACCTGCGTGGCTACGCGCCGGGCACGTACTTCTGCACGCTGGTCGTGGACGGGGTGCCCGTGCAGACCAAACGAATGCTGGTCGAATAGACGAACCACCATGTCACGCTTCATTTTCTTGGTGCTGCTCCTGCTAGTTGGGAGCAGCACACTGCGGGCGCAAACCGCGCCCGCTGTGCAGTGGCAACGCCGGGTTGGTATCAGAGGAGCCAATGGCACCCGCGAAAATGCTTGGTCTGTGTATCACACCCGCCGCAACCGGGTAGTGGCCCTAGGCTACAGCCAGACCGGAAACAACTCCCTTTCCGCATTATGGACTCTAAACAACCGGGGCGACAGCCTGCGCTCGGTCATTTACCCCAATTCGAGCTTTGCCAACGGGTACGACAACGTAGCAGAGGCCAACAACGGGGATTTGTGGTTCAGCGGGATGGCTAGCGTACCAGCCACACCCGGCCAACCATTCCAGTATTCGCTACGGGTGGCCCGCACCGATTCGTTGGGCACCCTGCGCTGGGCGCGGGTGCTGCCCATCAGCGTGGCCAACACCTATGCCATTCAACCCGTGCCCGACGGCGGGGCCTTACTGGTCGTGAGCGGCCAGCACCCGCTGGGCACCCCCAATTTTCCGGTGAGTGTGCCCACGGTCGTCCGGGTCGATTCGCTGGGTAGCGTGGTGTGGACGCGCACTTACGGCGACCCTTATTGGAGCATTCGGGCCATCACCCCGCTGGCCGATGGTTCGTACGGCATTGCGGGCGAATATTACTCCGGGCCACCCCAGTGGACGGGCGGCACTCGCGTGTTGCGCATTACCATTGGCGGCGACACCATCCGCACCCGCAAGCTGGCACCAAACGGCGGACTGGATGCCATTGCAGCGACGCCCAATGGCGGGCTGCTGCTTGGTGGTGGTTACTACAACGCGGTTGGGGCTGCGGTGGGCTTGCTGATGCAAACCGACAGTTTAGACCACCTGTTATGGCAACGTGACATAGCCCCGTTGGTGCCTGCGCCAACCGGCAGTAACACCGCTTACATTTCTTACGTGCGAGCCCTGGCCCAAGCGGGTCACGTGCTAGCCGGGGGCTTCCGTAACAACGTGCGCCCACCCTACCCGGCCATCGGCAGCTACGGCTACCTGGCCGAGTTCGCCCCGGCTGGCCCCGGCACCGCCGCCCCCGTGTGGGAGCAGCAGTACCAAGCCATCTTTGACCCCAAGAAAGTAGCCGAAGGCCCCGGCCCGGTGCTCACCGTCGTGGGCAACTACGTGGACCCCGTGACCCGCGACCAAGACCTGCTCTTCACCCGCATCGGGCCGCTGCCGGCCTTTTACCAGGTGCCCTACTGCCAGCGCCCGCCGGCGGCTTACTTTGCCGCCGCCGCCACTGGCCCGGCCGGGGTGCAGGTGCTCGACGCGAGCACGGCCGGGCCGCGCTACGCCCAGCTCGTGGCCTACCGCTGGGCCTGGGGCGACGGCACGGCCAGCAGCGGCCCCGCGCCGGGGCCGCACGCCTACGCCCGCCCGCCGGGGCCGGGCACGGCCCTCACGCTCACCGTCACCAACAACCTGGGCTGCACCAGCACCCACACCGCGTACCCGTTCGGGCCGCTCGCGGCGGCCCAGGCCGGCCGGGCGCTGCAAGCGGGCCTCACGCTGCACCCCAACCCCAGCACGGGGCGCGTGGCCGTGGCCCTGGCCGGGCTGGCCCCGCAAGGCCCCGCCGCCCTGGCCCTGCTCGATGGCCTGGGCCGCACCGTGCTGGCGGCCACGGCCCCCGTAAGCGGCGGGGCCCTGGCCACCACCCTCGACCTGGGGCCGCTGCCCCCCGGCCTCTACCTGCTGCGCGTGAGCACCCGCGAGGGCACCGCCACCCGGCGCGTGGTGCGCGAATGAGGATGGATGCGTTTCACAGTCAAAAAAAAGACCCGCTGGCGCTGCCGGCGGGTCTTTTTTTTGGTGAAGGGGGTATTCGTTATTGCGTTCTCAGAGCCGGAACTGGAAGCCCAGCTTCACCCCGAAATTCTTCGCGCCGGGCAGGTCGCGGTAGGTGAGGCGGTGGATAAAGTCCACGCGCACAAACTTGAAGATG
>JANXUO010000023.1 GCA_025356245.1 Hymenobacter sp. | reverse complement strand
CCGCAACGAAAAGCGCAACCGGAACCGCTGGCTGCTGCCGGGCGTGGCCGCAAAGGCGTAGGTGGCACCCGCCACCAGCGGCACAGTGCGGCCCGTGACCGCATCCGTCAGCGTACAGCGGAGGCCCTGAAAATTGGCCAGTTCACGCACCACCAACTCATAAGAACCCGCCTGGGCCGTTCGGATGGACACGGGCACCGCACGCGGGGCTTGCAGCGGCGGCAGGCCGTTGATGGAGAGGGCCTCGCCGCCGGCTGTGGCCGTGGACAGTTCCAGGTCGGGGGGAACGGGTGGCTGCGGCTGTAGCGCGTCGAAGCGGGCATCCACCCCGGCCGTGGCCCCGGCTTCAAAGTACACCGTGGTTTCGGCGGCCGGGCCGGGGGCCGCGCCGCGCAGGGCCAGCACCAGGCGCGGGCGGCGGTCGGGCGCGGGGCGGTAGAGCGGCGGGGCGCTGGCCCAATCGGGAGCGCGGGCCGCGTCGGTAAGGGTCAGCGTGACGGGAACATTGGGGCTGCTGGCGCGCACCAGGAAGCCCTGGCCCAGGGCAATGCGCGGGTTGCCGATGCCGTTGACGTAGCTGCGGTACTGCCCGGCGTAGGGGCCGCTGCTCTCGAAGACGTACACGGCGTTGTCGAGCCCGGCGGGCACGGCCACGCGGTGCCAGTCGAGGGTGGCCGGGTAAGGGTTGCCCACCAGCGCCCAGCCCGCGTCGGGGGCGCTGCCCCGGTTCAGGGTGCGGGCGTAGGGGCCGGCGTTGAGCGGCCCCACAAAGGCCACGGTTTGGGCAGCGGCCAGTTGTACCGAATAGCCGTGCAGGGGCAGCAGCGGGGCCGCGTTGCTGGCGGGCGAATACCAGCCTTTTTCAAAGCCGCTGAGATTGTTAGCAACGGTGGCCAGGCGGGTTTCGTCGTAGGCGAACACCGAGGGATAGGGCGTGACGGTGTTGGGCGCTGTGTTGGTGTTGTAAGCCGGGTTGGTGACGGGGGTGAAAGTGGCCGTGGCCAGGTCGGCCACGGGCGGGTTTCGCACGGGGGCTGCCAGGTGGCGGTAGCCGCTGCCGGCGTTGCGGGCGGGGTCGAGGTAGCGTTGCACCGTGGCGATGCCCTGCACCGCGCCGCCGGAATTATCGACCTGCGCCGTGCCCGCCGCCGTGGAGAGCAGCGTGAGCATCTGCCCGTTCAGCACCAGGGGGCCCTGGGCCAGGGTCAGGGTTTCGGCCACGGCCAGCGGGGTGGTCAGCGTCAGCCCGGCGGGGTTGTCCACGGCCAGGCTGCGGACCTGCGGCGGCAACCCCGGCCCCGTGACCTGCGCGGCCGGGCCGGTGTAGCCGTAGCGCCCCCCGGCGCTGAAGCTGCGCGGGCCGGCCACCTGGATGGCCCCGGTCGGGCCCGTTGCGGCCAGGCCCGCCGGGTGCCCGACGGCGAGCGTCGCCCCGTCGGCCAGGGCAAAGCTGCCCGGACCGGTGATTACCTGGTTATTGGCCTGCAACCGGCCGCCGCCTTGCACCAGCAGGATGCCCGTCGCCTGCAACGGCCCGGTGAGGGTGGCCACGCCCGTGCCGGTAATTGTGACGTTGCGGTAACTGCCCTGTACGGGCTGCGCGGTACTCACGGTGAGGTCGGGGAAAGTGGTGGTGAGCTGCGCCAGCAACCAATCATCGACGCAGGCGTTGTTGAGGTGGTTGGTGCCAAGAGTCAGTTCGCCCCAAAACGTGCCCACCACCACGCCGCTGCTGCCCGTTGCCTCAAAGGCCAGCCCGCTGCCCATAGCCGATACCGTGCCGCCGGGGCTTCGCTGCCATTGCGGGGTGCCCTGTTGCGGGTCAAAGCCGGCGACGAACGCGCCCGCGCACGCCCCGCCCGTATTGAGCGCCTGACCGGCCAGCGTGGCACTGCCCCGCACGTAGCCCGTCACCGCCACCGTGCCCGGCCCGGCCAGCGCCACGGCGGTGGCCTGGTCTTCGTCTGCCCCGCCAAGGGCCTGCACCCAGCGCCCGGTCCCCGTCGCGTCGAAGCTCGCCAAAAAGCCATCGTAATTGCCGGCACTGGTGGCAACAGCCGGGCCAACCGACAACGTGCCGTTAAAGCGCCCGGCCACGAACACGCCGCCCTGCCCGTCCACGGCCACTCCCGTGCCGGCCGCCGCCCCGCCGGTGCCTAGGCTCGTCCAGAGCGGCACCCCGCCAGCAGTAAACTTGGCCACGAGGCCGCCCGAAGGCGGCAACACCCCGGTTGCGTACACCTGCCCGGCAGCGTCGGTGGCAAGGCCGCTGACGCTGCCGGGTAAGCTTTGGCTCCACAGCAGGCTGCCTTGGTCGTCGTATTTGGCCAAAAATGCGCTGGTGTTTGCACTGGTCAGGGTGACCGTCCCCAAGGTCAGGGTTTGCTGGTACTGGCCTGCCACCACCACCGCGCCGGCATTGTCCACGGCCACGGAGGTGGCGTAATCAAACTGGGGGCCGCCCAACTGACGCACCCACAGCAACGCCCCGGCGGGGGAGTACTTGGCCAGGAAGCCATCATATTCCCCCGTGCCGGCGAGCGTGGTGTTGCCAAAGACGGCGTTGCCAGCGAAATATCCAGCTACGTAGAGGTTGCCGCTGGCATCGGCCGCGAGGCTGGTGGCCCCATCGCAGCCGGCACCACCCGCTCGGCTTGCCCACAACGGTAAGCCAGCGGCGCTGTACTGCACGAGCAACAGGTCGTTGCTGCCGCTGCTAACCAGGGTTTGGCCACCGAAGCTGGCCGCGTCGCTCAACTGCCCTGCCACAGCGTAGGTGCCGTTGGTGGCGCGGGCTACAGCCCGGCCAGTGGTATGACCCCCCGCATGGATAGCCCAGCCCCAATCGGGCACTTGAGCCAGGCACCATTGGCCGAGCAGGACAAACGCAAGCAAGAAGAAAAGCTTCATTACAAAGGCCGTAGAAATGAGATTTTGTGCGTATTGCGGCTCAATCTTGCCAACTCAGTGCTCCACCGTCATCCGGCGCACTACCACGCTGCCATCGGCGTTGTGCAGGCGTACCGCGTAGAGGCCGGGGGCCAGCCCTTGCACCGGCACCCGGAGTTGCCCGCCCCGCAACGTGCCCCGCCACTGGCAGCGTCCCAGCGCGTCAAGCACCGTCAGCTCGGCCGGGGAACTGCCCTCGGCCCGCTCCACAAAAAACACCTCCCGTGCCGGGTTGGGGAAGAGCCGCAGCTCGGTTTGCGTCGCGGCCCGCACGGCCAAAATCACCACCAGCGGGGCAGAAGCCACCGACGCGCAGCCTGTCGCGCTCACCGTCACCACTGTATAGGTGCCCGCCGGGGCTGCCCCCATGGCCGGGTATTGGGCCCCCGTCACGCCCGCCAGTACGCCGTTGTTGAACGTCCACCGGTAGGTAGCTCCTGCCAGCGGCGCTGCTATGGTCAACTGCCCGCTGGCTACGTTACGCACCAGTACGGGTGCGGGGGGGAGCGGGACTACGGTTACAGCCACCGCCGTCGAGGGTGCTCCCAGGCAGCCCGCCGTGCTGGCTACTTGCACCGTATAGCTACCCACCACGCCCACCGTGATGGTGGGTGTGGTGGCCCCGGTGCTCCACAGGTACTGCGCCAGCCCGGCCGGGGCCGTGAGCGTGGCTGTGGCACCTTGGCACACGGCCAGCGTTGGCCCGACGGGGCTGATGCTGGCCGTAGCCAGCGGGCTGATGGTCAGGTCGCGGCCGTTGTCGCCGCCGAGCAGGGCGCTGTCGGCCGTGATGACGCGCAGCCGGTAGCGGGAGCCCGCTGACAGCACGGCGGGCAGCGTGGCCCGCAGGGCGGTGGCCGTGCCGCCGGGGGCCGGGGCCAGCAGCCAGGCCTGGCCCTTGCGGAAGCGCCCCATCTTGTTGGAAAGCTGCACCCGCAGGGCGGCCCGCTCGGCGGCGGTGAGGCTGCCCTCGTTGGTGTAGGCCAGGGTAATGTCCTGCCCGGCGCAGTAGCGCCGGGGCTGGGCGGCCGAAGTGTCGGCTTGGATGAACTTCTCGGAGTAGCGCACGATACCGCTGCCGGTGGTAAAGGCGTTGTAGCGGTCTATCAAAACGCTAGGGCCAGAACTGGCTTGTCCAAAGCTGCCCACAGCCCCGGTGCCGCCTTCTACGTTGGCCACCAGGCTCCAGGTTTGCCCGGCATCCAGGGTTTGGAAGACGTTGGTGCCAAAGGCCCAACCCACTCGTGCGTTGCGGAAGCTGATACCTGCCAGGCTAACTTGCCGGTTGCCGCCACGGTCGAAGTCAGCCAGGGGGTTCAGGTCGGTGAAGCGCCAAGTCAGGCCGCCGTCGGTGGTCTTCCACACACCCCCGCTGTCAGTCCAGTAGCCCACGGTGGCCGAAGTAAAGCACGGTTTGTGGCGAAAGCTAAACATTCGATTCATCCCCGGCAAGGGCAACGCCTGCCAGGTGCGGCCGGCATCGCGGCTTTTAAGAAAATAGGCCGAGTCGGTTTTGACGTACACCGTCACTGAATCGACCCACAGCACATAGCCCGGGGTTTGACGCGGCAGGGGGTTAACCGCCGTTGTCCAGGTGCGCCCGCCGTTGCGGGTGCGGAATAGCGCCGCGCCTGGTCCGTATCCCACAGCCACGGCCCGCTGGGTATTCCAGCAGCCCAGGTCGGTTAGGGAGCCGGCAGCGGGGGTGGTGCCCACGGGCTGCGGCACCCAACTGCGGCCCCCGTTGGTAGTACGCAACAGCGGAATGGTTTGCACCGAGCTGCTGACCGCCACCCAGCCGGTGTCGGCGTCGGGGAAGGCCACGCACTGTATCGCGGTGTTGGTGTAATCTACGCCGGGCAAGGCATTGTCTAGCTTCAGGGCCTGCCAGGGCTGGCTCCGGCGCGCGGTCCGCATCAGGGTGGTCTGGTCCTTTGGGTCGAGGGTCAAGGGAAGGGCCCAGCCGTGAGTCGGTTCCGGAAAATCAAGCGACTTGTACCGGTACGCCTGGGGCGCGGGCACGCAGGCCTGCCAACTGTTGCCGTAGTCGCGGGTGCGGTAGAGGCCGCCGAAGCTGCTCACGGCCCAGCCACTGCCCCCGGCGCGCAACCGGTTCGCCCGGAAACCGCCCAGCGACAGGGGCAGCGCCGTGCTGCCCGGTGCCCAGGTCAGGCCCCCGTCGGTGGTGCAGTAGTCGGTGCCGGCATTGGCGGTAACGTCCGACGCCAGGCCGTGCAGCGGGTCGCTGAAGGATAATTTGGGCAAAAAATAAGCAGATGCCGGCACCGCCACGAGGGGGGCCACCCGCGTCCAGGTCGTGCCACCGTCGAGGGTTTTGTACAAAATGTTGGTGTTGCTGGGAACGTCCAAGCCCAGGAGCCAGCCCAGTTGGGGGGTGAGGAACGTGAGGGCGAAGGGCAGGTAGTTGCTGGCCACGCTGGGCAGGATGTCCTGCCAGGTTTGGCCCCCGTCCGTGGTCCGCAGCAGGTTGCTGGTCAGGCCAGGTGTCGATTTCACCATTAGGAACCCCCGGGTCGGCGTGGGAAAAACCGGGGGGTACATGGTGAAATTCACGCTGTAGGAGAAGGGAAGCGGCACCAGTTGCCAGCTCTGCCCCCCGTTTACGGTGTGCCTCATCATCGGTTCCTGGCTCAGTATGCCCGCCAAGGGGTCGTAGCCGGTCAGCCGGTACGTGACGTAGGCTTCGGTGGGCGAGATGGCCACCACCTGCGGGTTGACCACGCTCAGCACGTCCACGCCGATGGATTGCGCCGTCCAGGTCTGGCCGCCGTCGGTGGTGCGCCGCATCTGCCCCGAGCCGGTGTAGTAATGGCGGGCTGTGGTCATGCGAGTTTCGGTGCCAATCCAACCCACGCGGTCGTTGGCGAACGACACGGAAGCCACTTCCCCGACGGCCCCGGTGGGCAGGGTTTGCCATGTGCGCCCGTTGTCGGTGGTCTTCACGGCCGTGCCGTGGTTGCCCACGGCGATGACGGTCGAGTCGTTGAAAACGTGGAGGGCGTTGAAGCCGTAGCCCGTGGGCTGCGGGGCCTGCCACGTCCAAAAAGGTAGACCCTGAATGGGTGCTGGCGGCGACGTGGGCTGGGCCGTGGCCGTCAGCGCCAGCAGTGCCAGGCCGCTGGCGGCCAGCCAGCAGGCAAGCAGGTACGGGGTACGCAACGGGCTGGAACAAAAGGGTAGCGTCGGCATGGTACGAAGAGGGAAAAGCAGAAGGATGGATAACCCCAAAGCCCCCTGCCGCCGCCCGATGGAGCAGCCGCAGGGGGCACAAGGCCGGCTAGGGGCGGGGAAGGGGCCAACAAGGCCCGCCGCCCCTAGCCATCGGGAGGGGTCGGGTAGCGGGGCTACGAGCTAGTGCTGCACCTGCACAGTTTGGGTCAGCACCTTGCCGCCGGGGCGCACAGCCCGCAAGGTGTAGGTACCCTCGGGCAACCCGCGCACGTCTAGTGCGGCGCGGGCGTGGTCGGTCGTCGTCGTTTGCACGGTGCGGCCCAGTGCATCCACTAAACTAAGTTGGGTCGTGCCTTCGGCCGGGGTCAGGTCAACAGTCAGCAGGCCATTCGACGGGTTAGGATACGCCCGCACTTCCTGCCGGGCCAGTTTCGCGGCTGCGCTGCTGCCGGGGGCCGCCGCCCGCCCGCCGGGTGGGCAGAAAACAAAGTCCAGGCCCGACGTGCCGAACGTACTGCGAAGGCAAGAACCGCCGGGGGCCGTGTTCACCACGTCCACCTCTACGCGGGCCGTGCCCGCGATGCTGGTTTGGTAGGCAAACGAAATCGAGCCCGTGCTTTGAAAGTTCAGGGGCACAGTAACTGTTTCCACCAGTTGGTTGGACACAGGCAGCGGGCGGCTCAGGTCGTAAAGGCGCCACGTTGTGTAGCGGTTGGCGTTGTTGAGGGGGCAAGGCGCGGCCGGCACCGAAGCCGTGAACGAGCAGCCCGGTGTGGCCCCGCCCGAGTTGGATATGGTCAGGTTGCAGCCGCTCACCGGGCCGCTGACCCCCACCGCCTGCGAGATGATGCCGGTGCCGCCGTTGTTGCAGGTTCCCGCTTGGGCCGTAATCGTAGCCGCCGCTGCGCCCGTCGTGACAGTGATAGCGTTGGTGCCCTGCCCGCTGGTGATGGCCCAGCCGGCACCAGTCGGCACCACCCAGTTGATGGCCTGCCCGGCCGTTGCCTGCGGGGCGTTGCTCAGCGTGAGCACCGCCGTGGAATTGGGCGTGACGCACACGGGGGTGATGAGGTTCGTGCCGCCCACCAGTTGCCGCGTTACCTGCCGCACGATGGTTTGGGTGCCGAAGCAGTTGCCGTTGCCACCCACACCGGAAATAGTGACGGTTCCAGTGTTGGTTGTTGTGATACCCGTTAGGTTGACGGTAACGGCGTTCCCTGTGCCCGTAATAGCGATGCTGTTGGCCGCCGGAATCACGACGGGGGTTGTGGACGACAACAAGCCAATCGTGGTGTTGAGAGTGTAATTCACGCCAGCCACAGTATTAAGGGTGAAACTGGTGCTGGCGGTCGAACCAATCGGTATGCAGGCAGGGAAATTGGAAACCGAAGCGCCTAAATCCCCAACTAGGGTAACGAGAATATCAGGCTGGACAGTATTACACGTTCCTACCTTAACCGCAACCTTGAAAGAACCGGCGTTCGGGCCAGTGTACGACGTTTGGGGAATGGTTATTGTGCTACCATCGCCAGAGGTAATTCTGGGCACATTAGTGCCAATAGCTAACCCGCTGGTATAGGTAACAGTCCAAGTGTACTTGTCGATGTCGATTCCGGCCGCTATCTGGTTCTGAGTCGAGATGACCCCCGGCTCCACTGAGTAAACCACCGAGGGGTTGACTACTGGCACACACGTTGGCCCCTTGACATCGAAGCCAGCTTGTGCCTTCGTGAAGACCTTGAAAAAGTCGTACGAACGCGTGGCGTAGGCCCGCACGGGTGTGGTGAGTTGCCCACCACCGGGGCAGGTGATGGGTACTGTGCCGCCGGAACAGAACACGGGCGTGGTGGCACCCGTATTGTAGTAGTAGTTCACCGTCACCCGCGCCTTGCCGAAGCCGATGGGGGAAAAGCTGAACGTGGTGCCGGTGGTGCCGGTTGTGGCCACGCCGTCGCCTTGCAGCGTCCACTTGTCAATCACCTCGTTGTTCGCGCCGGGCGTGAAAACGAAGGTTTGCTGGTTTTGTGGGCTGGCTGGCGCGTACGCTGTACAAGCATATTGCAGCCCGCCGCCGCCCACCTGCGCCGCAGTTGCGGCGGCGGTAGTGCCGTTAAGGGTGATGGTTTGGGCACGGGCTGTCAGGCCCACACCGCTTGCCAACCCCGCCGCTAAAAGCAGCGCGTTGGTCATGGTTTTTAAAGATTTCATCGATTTAGCGAAGCTAAAAGTTTGCAGGACTCGTAACTTTCGAATTGCCGTGTCACAAGCGGTGAGTCCTTGCCCCGTACCTCCGCGTTGGAGGCCCCGGAACCGGCAATCCGAAGCAAAGGGTGGGCGCACCTTCCCGGTGGGCCGGCCCATTTATAAGGCGGAACAAACGGCCCCCTGTTCGCGCAGGGGTGCCCGTTTGTCCGCCGGCCCGGAGTGTTCGGTGCTGCGGTTGCGGAAGTAGTGCCGGGGCTGCCTCAGGAGCGGCCAGCGGCGCGGGGCGGTGTCTTTCATTTCGTCGTAGGGGAAGAAGTGAAGGATGGCCGCTCAGGCCGAATGACCCAGCACAGCGGCTGGCTCAGAAAGAGTAGCGGAATCAGCATGAGGGAGTGAAAAAAAGGGTGCTGAGAACTGCTGGCCGCAGTGATGCGTAACGGTGTCGTAGTTGAGGTATGGTGCGAGAGCTGATTTGAAGAGCGGAGCAGGTAAGTGCTGGTATAAAGATAGCATATTCCCGGTTCGTTTGACGCAAGCGAATTCGCATCAAACAGGCCCGTGTAGGGCATTCTGGGGGTTGAACATCAGGTCAGCAAAGCGGGTGAGGTGGCGGGTTGCAGGCAGGTGCGGCAGCCCGCGACCAGGCAAGTATGCCGGTTGCCCAACGGCGACACAAGGTTACGGGGGCCGTCGCCCCAATCAAAGGATAACTTGCCCATTTTCCTGACATCTCGAACGTACGCCTGATGGCCCCAAAAACCAGTTCTCATCGGTTGTCGAGGCTCCCCCGACACCGGTCAGGTCGCTCAAAAATGTGCAAACGAAGTTGTTCGGACCTGTTTTAGCCCAAAGCACTTTTTCCAAAAAATAAGGCATTCCTGACATTTGCCTGCCCCCACGCCGGATGAAGAATTTGTGTCCAGCGGGCCGCTGCCCAGTCACTTCTTCGAGAGTATGAGCAGCGCGCCCGTGGTGAGCAGCAGCGCGAGCATCGGCGGGGCGGCGGTCCACCAGGCGGCCGGGTCGAGCCGGGCCGCGTCGAGCAGGCGGCCCCAACTGGCCGTGTCGGGCGGCAGGCCCAGGCCCAGGAACGAGAGCGTGCTTTCCAGCCCCACGAAGGCCGCCAGGCGCAGGGGCAGGTCGGCGCGGAGCGGGCGCAGCGCCAGCGGCAGTACGTGCCGCCTCAAGATGCAGGCCGCCGGCAGGCCCAGGGCCCGCGCCGCTTCGACGAAGGGCAGCGCCCGCACCCGCAGGGTTTCGGCCCGCACCAGCCGCGCGGGGCCGGGCCAGTTGGTCAGGACCAGCAGCAGCCCCAGCCCGGTCAGCGAGAGTGGCCCGCCGGTGGCCACCGCCGCCACCAGCACCAGCCGCGGCACGGTGCCCACCAGGGCCCCCGCGCCCTGGATGAGCGCATCCAGAGAAAGCGCCCAGACCGGCCCCGACCGATGCCGCAGCCACTGGCCCAGCGCCCACGCCCCGGCCCCGGCCGCCGCCGCCAGCCCCAGCGCCGGGCGGGGCAAGGCCAGCCCCCACCAGCCCAGGCCCGCCCCCAGCAGCCAGGCGGGGGCCGGGGCCGCCAGCCGCCGCCCGTAGCCGGCCAGGCTGCCGAGCACGGCCCCGAGCAGCGCCGCCAGCAGGGCGGCCGGCACGGTCACCAGCACCAGCGTCCGGGCACCGAAGAGCAGGCCCGCCAGCACGTCGCGCCCCAGCGGGTCGGTGCCGAGCCAGTGGCCGGCCCCGGCCCCTTGCGCGGGCGAAACGCCGACGGCCAGCAAGTCCGGTTCGGCGGGCGCGAAGGGCAGCGGCAGATAGGGCGCGGCCAGGCCCGCCCCCGCCACCAGCAGCAGCCAGGCCAGCGCCGCGTATTGCCGCCGCCGGTGCGCTACCTGGTCCATCGGATGCGGGGGTCGGCCCGGTGGTAAAGCACGTCGGCCAGCAGCAGCGCCCCCAGGCGGGCCGCGCCCGTCAGCAGCACCCCGCCCAGCACGACCGGGTAGTCGCGCAGGGCGGCGGCGGCGGCTAACAGCCGCCCCATGCCCGGCAGGGCGTACACCACCTCCACGACCAACGCGCCGGCCAGCAGCGCCGGCACCAGGCCCGTGACCTGCGTCAGGGTGGGCAGCAGGGCATTGGGCAGGGCGTGGTGCCGGATGAGTTGCGCCTCGCCCAGTCCCTTGGCCCGGGCGGCGGCGGCGTAGTCGGTGCCCAGCTCGTGGCGCAACGCGGCCTCCAGTTGCAAGGCCAGGTCGGGCAGGGCCGCCAGCACGAGGCTGACGACCGGCAGCGCGAGGTGCCGAGCCAATTCGCCGAGCCGGTTCCAGCCGGCCAACTCCTCGTCCGCCAGGCCATACCCCGGAAACCAGTTCAGCGCCTGCGGGTTGGCCAGCAGCAGCAACAGCCCCAGGGCCAGCACGAAGAGGGGGGCACTTTGCAGGGCCAGCAGCAGCGCACGCACCGGCCCCTGCCACCAGCGGCGCGGCCCGGCCAGCCCTTGCCCCAGCCACAGGGCCGCGCCCAGCGCCAGGGCCAGCGCCGTGCCGGTGAGCGGCAGCGTACAGCACAGCGCGGCCCCCAACTGGCCGGCCACCGGCTGGCCCGTGCGCAGCGAATGCCCCAGCTCGCCGCGCAGCAGGCGGGCCAGCCAGTGGTGGTACTGGTTGGCGGTGCCGTTCCACCGCCACCGTGCGCCGTTGGCGGCGGCCGGCGCTTGTTGGCTCAAATAGAACAGGGGCTGGTCGAGCCCCAGGCGGTGGCGCACCGCCTGCCGGGCGGCGGCCATTGCGGCCGGGTCGCGGCTTTCAGTGCCGATGCCCGATTCGGTACCATCGGACAAAAGCTGTTGCTCTGGCCCTCCGGCCGGGTCGTGGCGGCCCAGCAGGAACACGAGCGACCCCAGCCCCCAGAGGGCCACCAGGGTGTTGAGTAGCCGGCGGCCGAGGAAGTGCAGGCCCATGACTACGGGGCGGGCGCGGCCGCCGGTTCGGGGGCCGCGGCCCGGTGCAGCGCAGTGATGGCGTAGCCGGGCTTCAGGCCGTAGGCGCGCAGCCCGGCCAGCCGCCGGCTGGCCGCCAGGCGGGTCGGCACCACGAACAGGGGCACCAGCGGGGCCTGCTCCCGCACCATTATCTGGAAGCGGCGCAGCAGCCGCGCCTGCTGCGCGGGGGTGGCGGCGGCGGCCAGTTGCTCGAGCAGTTCGTCGCTGGCCGCCGTGCCGAAGCGGCTCACGTTGCCCTCCCCCACCGCCCGCGAGTGCAGCAGGGGCATGAAGTTGCAGGAGAAGGGGTTGCCCTTGACGGTGCGGACGCAGAGGTCGAAGTCGCCCGCCCGCAGGGCCGCGCCCAGCGCCCCTGCCTCGGTGGGCAGCAGGGCCACCGGCACGCCGATGCGGGCGGCGGCGGCCCGGAACTGCAGGGCGATGGTTTCCTGCATGGCATCGCCGGTGCGGTAGCGCAGGCGCAGCCGCAAAGCGGTAGCCGGGGCAGCAGTACCCGCCCGCCGGTGCCACCCGTCCGGGTGCCGTTGCCAGCCGGCCTGCCCCAGCAGCAGCGCCGCTTGGGGCGGGTCGAAGGCGAGCGGCGGCAAGCTGTCGCAGCAGCCTGCCCGGGGGTCGGCCGGGCCAATCAGGCCGGCCGTGCGCTGCCCCTCCCCTAGCTGGGTGGCTTGCAGCAGCCCGCCGGCATCCAGCAGCAGGCCCAGGGCCCGGCGGGTGGGCGCGTCGGCCAGGCCGGGCCGTTGCGTGTTGAAGGCCACCGTCACCACCTCGAACGACGGGGCGGCGTGGAAGGCCAGCTCCTGCCGGGCGGCGGCGGATTGGCGCAGCCGGGCGAAGAGGCGGGCCGGTACCTGCGGGAAGAGGTCCAGCTCGCCCCGTTGCAAGGCTAGTCCTGCCGTGGCCTCGTCCGGGACAATCTCGAACGTCAGCAAGGGGCAGGGGGCCCGCAGCACGGCCGGGACAGAAGCTGGCAGGCGGTCGGCCCACCAGGCGGGCTTCCGGCGGAAGGTCAGCCGCGCGTCCTTGGTCCAGCCGGCGAGCGCGTAGGGGCCGCACCCCGGCAGGTTGTTGCCCCGCTGGCGGGCCCGAAACGCGTGGTACTGTTGCGCGAAAGCCGTCAGGCCGGTGTCCGGCAGATGCGTCGCCGGCCAGTTTTGCAGCGCGGCCAGCGAAAACCGCCGCAGCCGCCCCGCCGCGTCGAGGCGGTGTTCGGGCAAAATGGGGAAGGTGCCGGTGGCCTGCAGGTGGGTGGGGGCCTGCCCGGCGCACACCAGCACCACGCGGCGCGGGAACGCGGCTTCCTGCCGCACCTCGCGGACAAAGCGGTACGCCAGCCGGGCGTCCTCGTTGGGGAGGCCCAGGCCGGGCGGACAGGCCATCAGCTTGAGGCTGAACGCAACGTCGCGGGCAGTGACCGGCTTGCCATCGTCCCAGCGGGCTTCCGGGCGCAGCTCGTAGGTAAGCACGGCGAGCGAGTCGCCCAGCGCCTGCCGGGCCGGCAGCCCCGTGGCCAGGGCGGGCTGAAAAAGCTGCTGCGCGTAATCAAGTTGCAGCAGGCTGCCATGCAGCAGGTTCGCCGCCTCAATGGCCTGGGGGTTGGGCAGCACCATGGGGTCGAGGTTCTCCGGGTCCTGCGCCCAGCGGATGCGGACCGCGCCCGCGACCGGGGGCGCGGGCGGTGTGGAGCAGGAGCAGGCAACGGCCAGCAGCGCCCACGTTGCAACGCGTGGCGTGAGGCGAAGAGCCAGATTTCGGGACGGCATATAAAGCGTGGGTAAGGCCCAATAAAAAAGCAAGGTAGGCGACCGGGGTCACTTACCTTGCTTTTCGCAACGGGGGGGCTGGGAATGCTTTACTGACCGGTCCACTTGTCGTCCCCGATGGGGGCCTGGGGGGCGGGGGGTGGGGTGGTGGGGGGGGTGGGGATAGTGGTTGCCGGCGGGGTGGGTTGGCCGGTGGTGGGGCTACCCGTCAGGGTAGCCAACTGGAGGAGGGCGAGGGCAAGCAGGCTCAACATGGCTTAGGGGGTTAAGGGTTTGAGTGTCTGTTATTGACACTGCAAAATTCCCCCAGTCAAGCCGGCGTAAAAAGGAAAGGCAGCCGCTAAAACTCACCAGTATTTTTAAAATAATAAACTTAACCTTTTCTACATCAACAAAATAATTTATGCTCCAATTGCCTGAAAATGCTTACTATTGCCGGGCGTTGGGCTTTAGAAAATGCCGATTCCTGACATAAACGCTTGTAAAAACGCACAATATTCCAATATCAAAGGTAGAGGAAGGACAGCCAACTCAATAGGAAAAAACCGGTGGCTTCCTGACATCAAAAATCAGCGCCCTCATCAAGCTGCCGAAAGCTAAATGTTTGTAAATAAGCAATAAAACATGAACAATCTGGTTCAATTAGCTCGAATTGTGACATCAAGAGGGCTAACCCGACTGCCATTGCTCAAACCGGAAGATGCCGGTAATACGAAAGAGAACCAGTTGATGCAGGCGTTGGTCGAACTTCCCGATGCCACGCAAAGCACCCTGGTGCAACGCATTTACGGCAGCAATACGCCGGCCACAGTCGAAGCCTACTACCAATTGCGGAGCCGGCTCCAGGTCAAGCTGCTCAACCACCTTTATTTTCTTGACTTTTCCGATGCCCGCCACCTAGTGGGCCGGCGGGCTGAATTGGCCATTCTCAGTTCGATGCACCAGGCCACTATCTTAATCGAAGAAGGAGCGTTCGCGCTGGCCGAGTACTTACTAACGCGGGGCCTGCGGCAGGCGCGGCAGGACGATTTCACGTACTACGGGCTGCTGGCCGCCCGTCACCTGCGCCACCTCTACGTGTTGCAGCGCAAGGATGCCAAGTACCGCCGCGTGGTGCAGGAGCTTGCCTGGTGGCGGCAGCGCCACCAGGCCGAAAGCGAGGCCGAGGACTTGTACGCCGAGTTTCGCATGGCCGCCGGGGGAGCCATCGCGGCGCAGCGGCGCTTGCTGCCGCAGCTACCGGAGTACGTCGAGCGCCTGGAAGCCCTCCACCAGCAGGCCGGCGGCAGCTTCGGCACGTTCTTCTTCCTGTACCGGGCGAAGCTGTACGTACAGCAGGTGCGCGGAAATTTCGAGGAAATCATCCGTTTGACCACGGAAGCCGCCTGCCTGGCCGCCAGCGGCGGGCTGAACGCCCGGCGCTTCGACCAACGCTACAACCATTTCATGATGGCGCACGGCTACCTGGGGGCCCGCCGGGCGGGCGAGGGCCTGGCGCTGGCCCGGCAGCACCTGCTGGATTTTCACCCTTCCTCCAATGGCTGGTTTTCCTACCAGGAAAACCACTTGCTTTTGGCCCTGCACACCGGTGCCCTCGACCAAGCCCGGCAGGTGTACGAGGAAGTGACCCGGAACGGGGCCTACGCCGGGCAGCGGGTTTCCGACCGCCAGCGTTGGGAGTTGTACCGCGCCTACCTCGACGTGCTCGTGCTGCCCCCCACCCGGCTGCTTCGCCAGCCCGTCGCCCAGTGGGCGCTGGCACTGCCGGATTTCAACCGCGACAAGCGGGGTTACCACGTCGCCGTGCTCATAATTCAACTGCTATATTTCTTGCACCGCCGCAATCTCGATGAGGTAGCCCTTCGGCTGGAACGCCTGCGCAAGTACCGGCAGTTGCACCTGCAAGGAGTAGAAACACTGCGCAGCCGCTTATTCCTTAAATTATTGGCTCTGCTTCACGAGGAAGATTTCAACCCCCGTACTTGCGTTGAGCGCAGTGCTTCCCTGGTAAAAGAATTAACCGGGGCCCCCGTTCCAGGAGAAGCATTTGCTGAGATGGAAGTCGTGCCTTACGAACATCTGTGGCAGCTGACGCTGGAAACCCTGCGAAAGGGGCCTCGTTTAACCGCGCGGGCCAGCTAACAACCGCTGCCGGTGGAAGAACTGGGCCAGGGCACGGGCAGCGTTCGTCATTGCGGTGGTCTGGGTGACGGACAAGGAAGTGCCTTAACTTTTCCTTGTCGTGCCTGAAAAAACGGCACCTGGCAGCCCCGCTCCGACGCGTCGAAAATAACGGGCAGTACTTCGTCGTCGGCCGTATTTTAATGAATGCACGAAACACGCCGAAACGGCCATTTTCTCTCTTCTTTTTCTGCTATATTCCCGATGCTCCTGTCGTTTGTTGTGCCGCCGCCTGTCGGCTACTGGGCGTTCTCCTGCATAAGCTTATCTTGCTGCGCTTTGTCCCGGGCCCGCACAAATTCCTGGCTCTGCACATCGAGTTCCGCGCCGGGCCCGGAAGGCAACTGCGGCGTGGTGTAATAGGCCAGCACCTGCTTCCCCTCCCAGTTCACGCCGGTGGGCCACTGCTTACCTGGCCCGAAAAGATACAGTGCCTGCTCACGCAAGGCCCGGCGGCCATCCCCGTAGGCAAGGGCCTGGAAGGCCACGAATTGTCCTCCGCTGAAGGTGTAAAAAGAATAAAACTCGTTGGGCATCTCCTGCTTGCGCTTGCCAAACCAACCGGGCTCCCCCTTGCCGTCCGGGTAGTGATAAGTCCGAGTGCCCGGTGTTTGGTTGGCGGCCAGCACCAGTCCGGGAAAGGCGCTTATCGGCTGGCCAAATTTGTGGTCGGGAATGCCGCCGAGTGAGTCAGCGCGGGCACCCGGGTCCCGCCCGGTAGCCACCGGTGCGTCGGCAACGCCGGGCGGGGCCGATTCCTGGGGGGAAGAACAACCCGTGGTCAACGCCCCGCCCAGGGCGGCCAGCAAGGAAAAGGAACAAAGACGTAGCATAATGAAAGCCCGGTGGCCGGGCAGTTAAGTGAAAAAAAGACTATCCTCTGTGCCTATCGGCGCACAATGATACACGGGCCGCCCAGTCCTTCCTGTCCGGCCGTGCGCTCAACTCCCAACGGGACTAGCTGGAAATGTGCTTTACAAACAAGCGCGACTACCTCGGGTAGCCGCGCTTGTTTCCTGTTGACCAATTGCTTGCCCCGAAACATTGGCGGCTGACTGGCAGCAA
Organism: Hymenobacter sp.; assembly: GCA_025356245.1. Lineage (GTDB taxonomy): Bacteria > Bacteroidota > Bacteroidia > Cytophagales > Hymenobacteraceae > Hymenobacter. The sequence continues at coordinate 36,947 of JANXUO010000023.1, read as the reverse complement.
ATGCGCCCAGTATATTTAGCCAAAAGTGGAGTTGGCCCTGCGCCGATAATCCTAGAAATTTGCGCCCGAGGCCGCGCCAGGCCGCTTCAACCACTTGCCCACGCTCCCGGCACTGCCCGATTCGCTGAGCCATTCGCCTTCGGCCGTGCGCTGGCCAATGTAGCTGCGGCCGACCGGGGTGCCGTCAGGCTGCACTTCGTCGTAGCGCTGGTAATGAACCCCGTCGCGCACGGCCTCGCGGCCGGCCCGCAGCCACTTGCTTTCCCGGACCCACCCGCCTGACTCGCTGTTCGTCTCACCGGGCTGGGCGGGCGTGAATTGAATGCGGGGCTCGTGGCCACCCGCTCCGGCCGTCACGGGGTAGCCGCGGAAAGCCGCTGGTCCCTGCTCCAGGCGTGCGACCAGCTCCGGAAACGTGTACTCGTGCTCCTGGCCGACGAACCGGTACGCGGCCGCTTCGGGTACGCGCCCGACATGGTAACTGGCCAGTACCGGGGAATCGCTCCAGCGCAGGGTTTGCCGGGTGTGCGCGAGCAGGTAAACGGCCCCCAGCGGTTCCCAGGTGCGCCGTTCGGCCACGGTCTGCATTTGCTCCTGCGACTGCACCGCCGGGTCCACGGTGCGCTCTACACCCGAGAGGTCGTAGTAAGGCGCTCCGGCTTCGGCAGCTCGCAGGTAGCGCAGCGGCTCCTGGCCTTGCTCAAAGAGCAGCTCGACCAACTGGGGCACCCCCGCAGTAGTTGCGGGCGGGGTTTGGGCATGGTTCATACAAAAAATACTTGGGGAAAACGGTGAATACGTGCGTGGATACGCACACGCTTACGCAAAACTAGGCACCTGGGACATCGGCTCCGTGCAGACGGTCTTCGGACACCCGGTTTCCGCTACCCCCGCCGACGAGGTAGGTGTATTGCTTGCCCGCCCGTGGGTCGCCCAGGGCCACGATGCCGCACACGCGCAGCGACCGGCCCGGACCTGAGCCGGGCGGCGCTTCCGGCGTACCGATGACCTGTACGCAGTCGCCAATGGCGAACCGGGGGCGGGGCCGGGCCTGGGTCCCCCGCACCCGGGCCACCCACGGGCTGCCATCATCCAGTGGTCGGTACACGCGCACCCCAGACCCGCTCACGTCCAGGAAGCCGTGCTCCTTAACGCCGCTCAGGAAGGCCAGCACCTCATCGGCCTTCTCCGCGTCGCCCCAGCGGGCAATGGCCAGGTGACGGGCAGCCCCGGCCAGGGACTCCGTAAAGAAAATCACTTCCATCCGCTGGGGAATAAGCACCTCGTATCGCCCGGCAAGGGGCGGCGCGATTACCCCGGCCACAACACGAGGAAACTTGCTGACGAGTTTGCGGGGGGGAGCCATTTCCCGGGGGATTTCCAACGTAGCAGACATAAAACAAGCAAAATATTGTTACAAAAAATTAGTGCAACCCGGTCCGTCACTACGGCAGAGCGCGTGCCGTGGAAGGCCCGAAAACCGCTCTAAAAAGGGGCAATGAACGTGCCACGGCGACTTTTCTCAGAGCCGTCCCCAAACTATGTCCGGGTTCCTTTCGCTTTCCCGTTGCCCTCAAAAAAACCGGCCCCGAAGGAGCCGGTTTTTTCCACGCCAGGCCTTTCAGACCTGCCGCCACTTGTTTCGGGGAAAGAAACGCTCCTACCGGCCGGCCTTCGCCGGTTGTTTGGCCTTCCAGGCCTGGAAGCGTTTCATTTCGTTTTGGGCCATTGTTTTATCCCACGTTCTGGCTTCTTCCTCGCTCACGTTACGCAGCGTACAGCGGTCCTCGCCGTTGCTCAGCCACAGCCCTGCGCCGTCCGGCTTGCGCTCGATGCTCCACGTCTTGTCAATCCGGTGAACAACTGCCTCGGCCGCCGCGCTCAGCTGGCCCACGATGGCCGCGCGGGCCATGTCCGGGGTCAGGCGCTCGAGCGTGACGCCCTCGGGCAGGTTGTAGAACTTATCCCGCCAGCGCAGGTAAGGTTTTTCGGCCTTGCTGATGCCGCCCTCAATGGGCATTTTTTCCAGCTCCCCGACCTGGCGCATCTTATGGGTCAGGCCGTACTCAAGGGCAGCGATGGCCTGCTCCAGCGTCACGGTGTCGGGGCTGAGTCCCTCGGGCAGGTTGTAACGCTTTTCCTCGCCCGCCGGGCCGTAGCGCAGCGACGGTCCGAACTTGGTGTTGGCGGCCAGGATGGGCAGGCCCTTCCACTCGCCGACGAGCCGGGCTTTGGGCGCGGCCGGGTTGCTGGCATCGGCAGCGGTCTTCTGACCCAGCAGGCGGGCATCAAAGTCGCGCAGCAATGCGGCGTACCCGAGCTTGCCCTCGGCAATCTGGTCGAGCAGCCCCTCGCATTTGGCCGTAAAATCAAAGTCCACCAACTCCCCGAAGTGGGTTTTGAGGTACTTCGTGGCTGCCCGGCCCCGGTCGGTGGGCACCAGCTTGCCTTTGTCGCCACCCAGCGTCTCGCTGCGGCCCGTTTCCACCAGCTGCCCCAGCGGCTGGCCCGTTTTCCAGCTCAGGGTCTTGGTGGGCACCTTTTTACCGGCGACGGTATCGACCTTGACGTACTGGCGGGCAAAGATGGTTTTGAGGATGCTCGCGTAGGTGCTCGGCCGGCCAATCTGCCGCTTTTCCAGCTCCCCGACCAGCGTGGCTTCATCGAAGCGTTTGGGCGGCTTCTGCACCCGGCCGGCGGCCTGTACCCGAAAGAGAGCCAGCGCGTCGCCCTGGGCCAACGGGGTGAGCAGCGGGGCACCCTCCGCCCCCTCGGCCCCGGTTTCGTCGCCGGCTTCCTCCTCGGCCTCGGTGTACGCGGCCCGGTAACCCGGAAATGTCAGCACCTTGACGCGGCTCTCGAAACGGTCGGCTCCTTCCCCGGCACTTTCTTCCCCGGGCACTCCGCCCGCACGCCCCACCGTAATCACGGTCTGGGCGTAGGTGGCCGGGCTCATCTGCGAAGCGAGGGTGCGGGTGTAAATCAGTTGGTACAAGGCTTGTTCCTCGGCCGTGGTTCCGGCTTTGGTCACGTCCCAGTGCGTGGGCCGGATGGCCTCGTGCCCGCCCTGCACGCCAGCCTTTTCCTTGAACCTGCGGGCGCAGGCGTAGCCGGTCCCGTACTGCCTGGTTATCTGCTCCAGCGCCTCGCGGGTGCCCTCTTCCCCGATGTTGACGCTGTCGGTGCGGATATAAGTCACGTGGCCGGCCTCGAAGAGCTTCTGGGCCAGCTCCGAGATTTTTGCCACCGAGAACCTGAGCTTTTTCACCCCGTCCATTTGCAGCGAGCTGGTCGAGTACGCCGGCAGCGGGTTGCCGCTCACCGGCGATTGCTCGACGTGCAGCACCTGCCAGTCCCCGGAACCCGGCTCCACCAGGCGGGTCAGTTGGGCGCGGGCTTCGGCCTCGGTGGCCACCGACTTGCCCACGTAGCGGGCGGGCAACTTCTCACCGGCCGGGGTGGTGAAGGCCGCGCTTACCGGAAAGCTCAGGCCGGAGCCGGCCGCGAAGCCTTCGATGGTGTCCTCCAGGTCGGCCACGAGCCGGGCGGCGACGCTCTGCACGCGGCCCGCTGAAAAGCCCGGGGTGCCCTCCGGCGGTCGGGGCTGCGAGCGCATGAGCGTGGGCGACACCTCCCAGCCCACGAGCCGGTCAATGGCGCGGCGGGCTTCCTGGGCCGCCACCAGGTTCTGGTCGAGCGTGCGCGGCACGGCCAGCGCGGCCCGGATGGCAGGCTCGGTGATTTCCATGAACGTGACCCGCTTGGTGGTCTGTTTGTCCAGGCCCAGCACTTCGCACAGGTGGAAGGCAATACCTTCGCCCTCACGGTCGGGGTCGGTGGCCAGGTACACGTTGGCTTTGCCTACCTGGCCCACCATCGCCTGAAGTCCGCTCACGGTCTGGACTTTGCCCGGGTCCACGGCATAGGTGATGTGGTAGCTCTGGCCCGCCCGGTCCAGGCCCAGTTCCTTGCCGGGTATGTCCCGGATATGGCCTACGCTGGCCCCTACGAGCCAGTCGGCCCCGAGGAAGCCCTTGATTTTTTGCACCTTGTTGGGGCTTTCGACGATGAGTAATTTCATGGGGCTGGATAAGAGGGGAGGGGAGGCGGGAAAAAGGCAGTGGGGAAAAAGAAAGGCCCCGGCCGGGCGGTGCGGGCCGGGGTCCGTTCGTTACTGGGCCTGGGAAACGGCTTCGAGCAGGCGGCAAATCATCAGGCCGAAACCGGCCCAGACGCAGACGTTGACGGTAAACAGCAGCTCGGCCCGCCACTGCTCGCTGGCCTTTTCCGGGTCGGTGCCGTTTTCTTTCAACTGGCGGCCCCGGGCATGGAGCCGGCGACCGTACTGAAACAGGTAGTAGCCGGCGGCGGGCAGACCGCCAATGAGGACGGCCCAAAGCAAAATTTCTAACATTGGAAGGAGATTTCTGGGGTGAAAAGAACAGCCGAAACGGCCCGGAACCTGCCAGGCAACCCCTCGGCTGCCCGCAAGTTACTACGTTGCGCTGTAGCTATACACGCACAGACCCCCGCCGGGCGCGGCGGGGGTCTGGTTCAGCAGCAGCGGGTCAGCGGGAACGGGCTACTCGCCCCGTTCCCGCTCTTTGCCGGTATCCTTGGCCTGGAGTTGGTCGATGGCCCCCTGGTAGCGGGCCGTGCGGTCCGAGTCCAGCTCGCGCACCTCGATGCCGGGCGAGTTGCCGGCCTTGTCGAGGGTGCTGTTTATCTGGTCGATGTGGGGGCTTTGGGAGTGGTAGGTCAGCTTTAGCTCCACGTGGCCGTGGCCGTCCTTCTGCACGTCCCCGACCACTACCCCGGCGTTGCCCAGCTCCCCCTTGATGTTTTCGGCGCGGGCCTGTCCTTTGTGGTCTGCATCGTCCACGACGATGTGGGCCTTGCTGAACTGGCCCGTGCGCTCGGGCCAGTCCCGCCGCTCAATCTCGTGCGTGTTGGGTTTGATGCCGGCGTAGTGCAGCGAATGGGGCTCCTCCTTAATCATTGACGGCTGGGACGCTTGAACGTCCTGGAGCACCTTGTTGATGGCCGGCAGCTGCTTGTCCTGCGGGTCGTAGGAAAAGGCCAGCGTGGCCTCCCGGTTGTCGCGGCTCGACGGGACCAGGGCCTCCACGGAGGCCCCGGCGCTGAGCAACGCCCCGCGCACCATCTCCATGCGGTCCTCGGCCGACTTGCGGGCCGTGCCTTCCATGCCGATGATGCCGTGCTGCAACTCCTTTTCCGGGGCCTTGGCCACGGGGGCCAGCACCTCCGGGGCCACCGGCACCAGCGGAGCCACCGGCGGACCCCCGGCCGCCCCGTCCTTTTCGCGGGCCTTGTCGCCCGTGGGCTGTTCGGGCTGCGCGGCAATGCCGGGCTTCACCTGCTCGGTGGTTTCGAGCACCTTGCCTTCTTTCGCCCCGTCCACCACGACGGGTAGCGTGCGCTCGTCGTCGCGGCGCTCGCGCAGCACCTTATCCGTGAACACCTCGGCGGCTGCCCCGTTGGAGCCGGCCGCTACGCCGCCCGAGCCCGGGAGGGCGGCGGCGACCGGCTCCAACGGGGCCATTCCCGGCTCCTTTTCTTTTCCTGCCTCCTTCGCCGGCTCCGGTGCTGGCGTTGCGCCGGTGGGTGTGCCGTTGAAACCGCGCTCGTAGGCAGCTTTTTCAGCTTCCCGCTGGGGGGCGGCCGCCGCTTCGGCCGCCTGCTGCTGCTCCAGTGCTTTACGGTCGGCAATGCCTTTTTGCTCGGCCACGTAGATGGCCACTTTCTCCGGCGCGGCGGCTTCCCAGCCCTTGCGGATGTCGGCCAGCTGGTCATTGACGGCAGCGCGGAGCCTGTCGGCAAAGCTCAGTGGCCCGGCGATTTCGTTTTCCGCCTGCGCCCCAGCCCCGGCCACTTTCTGGGGCAGTTGCTCCGGCGAAGCCCCTTCCTGCTGCTTTTCCTGACGAATATCGGCCTGGTATTGTTCTACGCGGCCGGCACGGGCATCGCGGGCGTTGGCCGTTTCGCCCAGCAGCCGACCCTGCTCCCCGGCCTGGTCAAGCACGGTGCTCACCCGGGCCACGGTCAGGGGGTTGTCCAGGTCGTAGTACACCAGCACCCCGAGCTTGCCCGCGTGCCCCTCGATTTGCTCCATGCCGGCATTCTCCAGCCGGGCCCCGGCCTGGGTCAGCTCGCGCCGCTCCTGCGGCGTGGGCTCACTGATGGCCACCACTGCTTCCAGCCAGGGGCGGTCGCGGACGGCCAGCACGGGCTCCGCCGGCGGCGCGGTGCCGTTGGGGTCCCGCCGGACTTCGCGCTCCCAGTAGCCCTCGGTGGGCACCCGGACGCCGTCCTGACCGGCCAGTTGGCCCAGCGTGGCCTGAATACGACCCAGCTCGGGATTGTTGTTGTCGAAGGTGACGGTCACCACGTGTTTTTCCAAGCCGGTGTCGGGGCTTACGCCCAAGGCCCTGACCCGGGCCTCCGCCCCGGCTTCGCGCAGGGCCTCGGCTACGCGGTCAGGCCACGGGGCGGCCTGCCCGTCGCCCCGGTCCAGCGCGGGCGCTTCCTGCACCACCAGCAGCAGGGTCGTGGTTCCGGCTTTCCACTCAGTCTGGAGCGCCTCGCGGTCGGGCTGCCCGAGGCTCAGCAGCTCCGTCAAATTACCTTTGAAAGTTTCTCCGTTGGCAATTTTCCCCGTTATCAGCTCGCTGGGCTGCGTAATTTCTTCCCGAAAATAAGCCTTCGCCCGCGCGTCGCGTTCGCTCATTTCATTGAGTTCGTAGCGGGGCCGGGGCTCCAGGGCCAAGCCCTCGGCCCGGGCCTGGCCCTGCCGGCTCTCCTGCTGCGCGGGGTCCTCGCCCAGCAGCGGACCGCTCAGCCTCCGCTCGTCGCTGTTGTGGGGGGGGCGGGCCAGGGAACTCTCGCGGGCGATGCGGTCCAGCTCGATGCTCACGGTCCCGGTCGTGCCGGGTTCGGCGGCCGGGTAGCTGACCAGCGCGGCCGGGCCGTCGGGCAGGTAGATGCGGGCCACCTTTGCCCCGGCTGCCTCCAGGGCCCACACGTCCTCCAGGGCGGGCTGCGTGACGAGGAGCCGGGCCGTGCTGCGGTCCCCGTCGTGCAGTTCGGCGGCCAGGGCCTTTGCCGCCTCGGGCGTGTTTTGCATCCGGCTCCCGGCAGTGGCCACGCGGGCCGCCGCATTTTCGTCCTCGATGCGCACGCCGTAGTCACTGCCGGTGGGCACGCGGGCCACCTCCTCCAGGGCCTGGCTCAACGCCGGCAGGGTGGGCGCGTCGTGCGCGTAGGTCAGGCGCAGCACGGTGATTTCGGTGTTGCTGCGTTCGTCGAACGTCCGGCCGGTTCCGCGTTCCATCTCCGCGCCCGCCGCAGTCAGCTGGTCCCGGATTTCCTTTACCCGGTCGGTCCGCTCAATCCCTTCGGCCCACGCGGGCTGCGTGACGTGAATGGCCACCGCGTGCCGCCGCGTGCCGGCTTCTTCCAACTCCTCGTAGGGGCTGAGCGTGCCGCTGGCCGGGGCCCCGGCCGGGGTCAGCGGCCGGGTCGACTCCTCTGCCAGCGGCAATGGTTGCCGGCGCACTTCCTCCTCCGTTGGCAGGCTCAGGCCCGAATACTGCGGGTCCAGCACCTGGGCCAGCCGGGGTGCTGCGGCCGGGCTGTTTTCCTCGCCCGCCGCCGCCCGCTCGGCGCTGGCCAGGCGCGGCTCGTCCAGGGTCACGGCGGGCGGGTAAGCGGGTCCGTCACGCCCGGGGCCTGCCAGGGCAGCAGGGGTCAGGTTTTCCTCAATCTGCCGCTTTCCCTCACCGTTTTCAACGACGCGCAACGCGCCTTCGAGGTTGGTTCCCTCCAGCACGGCCCCTTCCAGGCGTACGCCGGTCAGGTTGGTTCCCCGCAAATCGGCTCCACTCAGGTTGGCTTCGCGCAAATCGCTGCCGCGCAAGTCAGTCGAACGCAGGTCCACGCCCCGCAAATCGGCCCCGCGCAGGTCCATGCCGGCCGCGTCGGTGTTGCGCAGGTCCTCGCCCCGCAAGTCCGGCCCGAACCCGACCCAGGGCCTGGCTTCCACCACTTCCCCGGCCACCCCGGCGGCTGGCAGCAGGTACTGCTCGGCCAGCTGGCTCCGGGTCGTGGCCTCGCGCTGGCTCTCGCGCAGCGCGTCGCGCCGGGCCTCCAGGCTGTGCAGCTCGGCCAGGTTGGCATCGCGCTCCTGCGCTGCGGTCAGCGGCCCCCGGGGGGCTGCTTCCGCCGTTGCCTGCCCATCGGCATTCCGGTCCGCTCCGGCCTTGAGGTCGTACACGGTGCCGCCTTTTTCGACCGCCGACCGCAAAACCTCGTTCACGGCCCCGGCTTTGGGCGAATCGGCCGCGAAACTCAACGTGACCGCCCCGCTGTTCGCGGCCTGGCCGTCGAGCTGCCGCACGGCGACCACGGCCCCGGTTTCCTTTAATTCTTCGCGCAGGGCTTTCACCCCGGCGGCGGTTTTTAGGTCTTCGCTGACCAGCGCCACCTGTTCGTAAGCACCGGGCCGGCTGGCGGAATAATCCTTGTCGTCGGGACGTTTGTATTCCTGCCGGGCGGCAGGGGTCATTTCGGCCAGCAGCTTGCTCTCGCGCGCCCCGGAACGGGCCAGCCGTTCCAGGCGCATATTGTCGGTTTCAGTAACCTGGATGCCTTCGCTCCGGGCCGCTGCTTCGAGCGTGGCGCTCACCAGGGGTAGGCGGGCATCGCTGGGGCGGTAATCGACGGGAAAGGCGTACCGGGTGCCCTCCCCGCTTATCTCCGTTTTGGCCACGTGGCCTACTTTGGCTCCGGCATCGCGCAAGTCCGTCCACAACCGGGTGGTGCGGTCCTTTTCGCCGTCCACCTCCAGCACCGTAATGGTAGCCCGTAGTGTTTGCCCGGCGGCTACCATCTGGCCGGCCTCGGGCTTGCCCGGGCCTTTGAGGGCCTGCTCGCGCTCCCGGGCCTGGGCATCAGACTCGCGCAGGGTCACGTCGGCCGGGCTCATCTTGCCGATTTTAGCCAGCTCATCTGCCTGCCGCCCGCGCTGGGCGACGGAATCCGTGGTCCGGTAAAGCGCCTCAATGCGGGTGCCGCCTTTTTCCTCCCCCACGGCCTCAATCGAGGCCGTGGCAACCTGAAAACCTCCCCGGGTCAAAGCGGCTTCGAGCGTCGGGGCCAGGCCGGGTTTCTCGTTGTTCACGTCGAAGATGATGCGGCGCTCGATGGCGTGGGCGGCGGGGGCCGCGCTGATGGGGCGCACGGCCGGTGCTTCGGCTTTGGGGCCCACCGGCCCCTGTTCGCCCGCGTCGAGGATAACCGTGCTCCTGGGCCGGTCAATTACGCGGTCCTCGGTGGGTTGCCGCTCGGGCAGCCCCCGGGGGGGCGTGGCTTCCATTCCTTGTTCCCTGGCCACTAGTTGCCGGGTCTGCTGGGCCAGGGGCGTTTCTACGACGCTGCCGGTGCTGGCGTTGGGGACCTGGCCCAGGTCGGCGGCTACTTGGGCGCTGCGGTTGTTTACCTCGTCCAGCACCACGCTCACGCGGCCCAGTACCTGGGGCTGTTCAAGCGGGTAGCGCACGCTGAGCGCGCCCTCGCCCGCTTCCAGGCGGGTAGCGGGGTTGGCCGGGACCACCGTGGCCCCGGCTTCACGCAGGCGCTCGGGCACGTCGTCCCGGATGCGACCGGGCAGCAGGGCTTCGGCCTGGAGGGCCGGGGCCATTCCGCCCTGCTCGCGGAATGCAAGGGTCAGCTGCTGGCGCACTTCGGTGGCCTCGGGGCCTTCAACTACCACGGCGGCGGCGGGCAGCTTGCTGAGCGTCTGCTCGACGCTGGCCAACTGCTCGCCCTTGTTAGTGTCCACGACGACGACCAGACCTGGGCGGTCCTGCACCGGCTCGTTGGAAACGGTTGCGCCGGTGGCCCGCAGTTGGCTCTCCAGCAAGGGGTTCGGGGCATCCAGGGCAATGGCCAGCGGCTGCTCCGTCAGGGCCACGGTGCGGGTGATGGGTGCCGTTTCGCGCTGGGTTTCTACGCCCGGCTCGATGCCAAAATATTTGGTTGGGCCCTGGGTCTGGGCATCGCGCAGCGATTCCTGAATCCTGCCGTGTTCGGCGCTGCCCTCGTGGTAGGTGAAGGACAACATGGAGTAGGGCTGGTCCGTGCTTTTGTCCCGGCCCGGCTGCAAGTTAACTTCGCTGCCCTGGCCCTCAATGGCTTCCTTCATCTTATCGGCCAGGGTAACCAGGGTGGTACTGCCGGCGGTCAGTGTGCCGGCGGGCAGGCCCTCGGCCTCAAAAATGATGATGGCTGCCGACCGCAGCGGGCCGCTGGTGTCGCGGGCGGTGGCTTGCGGCTCCTGCTCCGCCGCTTGCTGCTGGCGCTGCTCCTCGTAACGGCGGCGGATTCCGGCTTGCCGTTCGGCTTCGGTTTGCCCCCCGGCATCTGCCGTGCTGCGCTCGTTGGCCTGATTGCTTTCAAAGCGGGCGGTCGCCAGTTCCGTGTCGGTTACTACGCCGTCACGGTTGGCACCGGCGCGAAGTATCTCGGCCTGCGAAGTCGAACCATTCAGGTTAATGTCAGCGGCAACTGGCCCGCTTACTTTTTGCTCACTTGGCTGCTCACCTGGCCGCTCACGGTTCTGGCGGGCATCGAAGCGGGCGGCATCGAGTTCGGAGCCCGAAACCAAGCCGTCGCGGTTGCGGTCGGCCCGCAAAATTTCCTCAGCACTGGTCGAGCCGCTGTTGTCGATATCTGCGGCAATCTGCCGGGCAGCAACCTGCGGGCTGGGCGCGTACTGTTCGGTGGCCACTACGACAGGGGCAGGCCCTGTTACCGGCGCAGCCGCTACTACCGGTGCAACTGCGGGAGCCATTTCCGGCGCTGCCACAAAACCGGCTTCGCGGCGCTGTGCATCCAATTGGGCACCTGCCCGGCCTTGCAGAATGTCCTGGTTGTAGTCTTTACCAGTGGCCTTTTCCACTACGAAGTAGTTTTCGGGGGTGCGGGCCGCCTCGGGCATGGCCTGCTCACGCTCGCGGCGAAGCTCCCGGGCCAGGTCTACCACGGCGGCGGCCTGCTCCGGGGCCACGCGCAGCACCACCTCCGTTACCTCGGGGGCGTTGCGGCGCATTTGCAAACCCGCCGTGCCGGACGCAGTGGGCTCCTCGGCGGGCAACCCGCGCATTTCAGCCTGGGTGCGCAGGCTCTCCACCGCGTCGCGGCCTTCCTTGGCGTTGCCGTGCTGAAACGAAATGGTCATGGTCAAGAGCTTCTCTTCCCCTTTTTTGCCGTTGTCGCCGGCAATCCAGGTGGTGCGTTCGCGGGCGGCGGCGGCTTCCTGCTGCTGCTCGGGGCTCAGGCCCGCCACGGGGGGGCGCAAATCGTTCAGGTAACGGACGTTGAAAGCCTGCCCGGCCGCGTCGTTGTCGTTGGACAGAATTACCTGCCTGGGCTGCTCGCGGTCGATGATGGCCTGGATGATGGCCTTCTGCTCAATGGATGGGGTGCCGCCGGTGGCCACGTAGCGCGTATTGGGCAAGTCCTGGCCGGCCTCGGTGGCAGCGGCCCGCTCGGTCTGGTACTTGCTCATCATGTCGATGGGCGACTCGCCGATGACCATGCGCTCGGGCTGGCTGCCCCGGCCAGCGAGCAGGTTGCTGCTCCAAACCCCGTTTTTGGCCCCGAACTCGTCACCGGGAGCCTTCATCATCATTTTGAACGAGTCGGTTTCGCCTTCGGGGGCGCGGTTGCGCAGCTCCCAGCTCTGGACACCCTTCTCATTATAGAAGGGGAAGCCCACGTTGCGCTGGGCCTGGCCCAGGCGCTCCTGGCGCTCGGAGTGCTGGTCGGTGAAAACCCGGCCTTTGAAGGCCGGGTCGCTGACAGTTTCCTTGCTCAGGCCCCGTTCCAGCAGATAGGAAGCGTCGGTGAGCTGCGGGTTCGGGCCCATCGTTTCGCGCACCATCGCGGCGCGGCGCTCGGCGGCCGGCAGGGCCTCGTAGCGGGCATCGGCCGCGCTCGGGGCCTTTCGTACCTGCTGGGCCTGGAACTTCTCGTAGTCCAGGGCCTGCTTCGCGCCGGGCACCATCTCCTGGAGCATTCCCTTGACCTGGCCCAGGTTGCGCTCCGGGTGGCGCTGCTGCAAGAAGTCGACTACCGACCCTTTGTCGCGGTCGTTGTTGTGGTTGTTGTAGATGTGGTAGCCTTCGGGGCCTACTTTCACGGTGATGCGCTCTCCCTGGGCCTTGTTTTCCAGGGTGTAGGCGCTTTCGTCGCGCGATTTTTCGGTTATGGTCAGCCCGTAGCGTTCGGTGGCCAGGGCCACCAGGTTTACGCCACGTTTCAGGTCGGCCAGGCGTTCCACTTCCTCGGGGGAGCGGAAACGGTCAATTTTAGTCATCGGTACGGGGGAAAGAAAATCAGGAAAAAGAAAAGGCAGTGGGGAAGTGACTACATAGGCACCGGGCCGAGCGTAGACTGGCCTGATTCGGGGCCGGAAAACCCTAGGTCGTACCCAATATAAGGGCAGCTTTTGCCTGGGTCATTGCTTGTGTGTACATAAACACGTAGGTTTGTAAAACCGGGTGCGTGTACCCCGCCTTTGCCCTGTTCTCTTCAATCCGTCGCCCATGCCCTTTGCCCTTACCTTCAATCAGTTTGTGGTTCCCCTCATGCTGGTCTGCTTTTTTACCCTGGCGGCGCTGGCTTTCCTGGTCAAAGTGCGTAGAGAGGCACAAAAGGCCGCCCAGCTCCAGCGGCTTGCCGGGTTGAAGCCACCCAAAAAAGGCCAGAATCACCGCTCTTTGCCTCCGCGGCAGTACTACCTGACGCGCAACATGGCCCGGCCCACGCCGGAAGAGGAACACCTGCTGGAGGTGTACGTCCGGCTCCACCCGGCCGAAGCCCGGCCGGTGCCGCCCCGCTAGAGCCCAGAGCCCGCCGAAAAATATTTTTTGGCAAATCGTTGGAAAGCCCCGGACCCGCTTATATTTGCGAAGGACGTAGGGTTTTTTTACCGGCTTATCTACAACAACCCGAAAGGGTTGCGTGTGCGTAGCCAGGTACGACTCCTGATGTGCGTATATACGCACAGTGTCAGTAAATTTCTTTTTTTTCATTTTTCACCCCCCCACTTTTCCATGAAAAGTTCTTTTATCACGGCGGCCCGCCGCACGGGGCAAAAAATCAGTGACGCGGTAGCCCGCCGTGTTGGTGCCGGTGTCGCTTCTTTCTCGACCCCCGCCGCTCGCATGAGCAAGTGGGACCAGCGCATCTTCGGCGGCTTGTTTCTGAGCGCGGCCGTGGCCCACCAGGCCACGGCGCAGAGCGTGAGCACCACCCAGGCGGCCGTGACTTCCCTCAAGTCGCTCGTCTTCACCGTGGCCCAGGGCATTTTCGCCGTGTTCCTGGTCATCGCCCTGGTGAAGGTGGCCAAGAAGTTCATGGGCGGTGAGCCCGATGCCATGACTTCGCTCATGTGGCTGGTGGGCGGTGTGCTCATCTTCTTCGGGTTCTCGGCCCTGAAGACCTCGCTCGTGGGCAGCGGCGCGGCCGGTGGCGGCACGGCAGACGGCTTGCTCGGTCAATAGCCGGTCTCATTGCCGGAAAAAAACGGGACGGCAGCAGTGCCGTCCCGTTTTTTTGTTCGCTGAATTCAAAATCCCGCCTTACCTTGTGTCTATATGCGCACGTACAAAAGCATCGAACAACCCTCCCAGGTGCTGGGAATCGACATTAACAACTTGTTTCTCGTGATGGGCTTTGTCGTCGTGGGGGCCATCCTCGTGGGCCTGCTCGGCATGGTGCTGGACATTCACTGGATAGTATACGTGCTGCTCATCCTGCTCTCGGCGGGCCTGTTTTTCACCTTCAAGTACCTGGCCAAACACCGGCCGCCGGGCTTTGCAATGGGCTTTGTCAGCTACCACATCCGCCAGCCCAAGCGTCTGAGCATTGGCTTGCCCCGCACGGCCCAGGCCAAAGCCAAAATGATGGCCGCCGCCCAGAAAGCCGCCCGGAAGTAACGAGTCCGCCTGTCTTATTTGCCATTCCAGTATTCCCCTTCCCCATGTCAAAAAGTAAAGCCGGCAAGACGGCCTCCCTCCTCGACGCTTTTCCGGTTTATTCCTACGAGGATAACAAAGTCATTTTCAAAGACGGCCGCGTGGCGGTGGGCTTCAAGGTCGAAGCCGCCGAAATGGAACGCTGGGACCCGGACGGCTTTTCCTCGGCCTGGGTGGGCTTCCAGTCCGCTCTCAAAAACCTGCCCGTGGGCTGCGTCGTGCAGAAAACCGACGTGTACTACGACCGCCCCTACGTTCACCCGCCGGCCCCCGGACAGTATTTTACCCAGCGGATGGGCGACTACTTCGGCAACCGGCTGGTGCTTTACTACGACGGCTATATTTTTCTCTCGTTTGCCCCGCTGCCGACCAAAAAGAACGGTGCCCTCGATACCAACGCCAAGCTCAAAACACCGCGCCCGACTTCGGGCCTTAACGCGCTCATCAACAAGGCCGAGGACGCGCTGCCGAAAAGTGTTTTCGCGTCCGTGTCGGCCTCGTTGGCCGAAGCCGAGCGCTACGCCTCCGAGTTTATGGAGGCGTTGCGGTCACTGCCCGACGTGCGGCTCACCCGCCTGGACGAAAATCAGATTCGCCTGCTCTACTTCCAGTTCATGAACCTGGAGTTTGATTCGCAGCCGCTGCACTACGAGCGCGAAATCCTCAACGACACCGGCACGATTGCCGTGGGGGAACAAAAAGTGTCCTGCATCAGCATGGTGGGGCAGGGCTCGGAGGTCCACCCCTGCGTGACCAACTCCTACGGCGTGGTGTCGCCGATGGTGTACCCGCTCACCAACTTCCTGCTGGTCCCCCACATTTTCACCCAGTCCATTCAGATTCAGGACACCAAGACGGCCCTGGCCGACCTCGACCTCGACAAGCGCCTCAACGCGGGCCTGAGCCGTTTCGGCACCCAGGACAACGAAATCCGCATGGCGGAGATTGACCTGTTTTCGGCCGAAGTGCGGGCCGAAGGCAAGCAGCTTTGTTTGCTGCACGTGTCGGTGCTGGTGTGGGAAACGGCCGACAAGCTCCGCAAGCAGAACATCGAGCTGGCCTCCGCCGCCCTGCGTTCGCTTTACTCCTCGGAGGCCGCCGTCGAGAGCTGGCTCACGCTGCCCATCTTCTTCGGTACGCTGCCCGGCAACGGCTACCAGGTGCCCGACCGCTGGCTGCCCACGACCACTGACCGGGCGGCCTGCTACTTCCACTGGACGCAATCCTACCGCAGCACCCGCACCGGCGAGTACATCTGCGACCGCTTCCGCAACCTCAAACGGGTCAACCTCTTTGACATGGGGCAGGACAACCAGAACAGCCTGACCATCGGGCCCTCGGGCTCGGGCAAGAGCTACACGATGGGTAATTTCATTATCCAGCGTTTCGAGAACAAGGCCCGCCAAATCATCATTGACGTGGGCGGCTCCTACCGCAACGTGTGCCAGGCCCTGACGGGCAACGATTTCATCAATACTTATTTTGAGTACGACCCGCAGAACCCGATTGAGTTCAACCCTTTCTTTCTGCCGCGCAACCCCACCAACAACCACTGGGTTTATCCCGACGAAAAGGTGACGTTTCACCTTTCGTTGCTGGGCACCCTCTGGAAAGGCAGCGGGTCCCTCGACAAGGCCGAGACCGTGGTGCTGGCCCGCTACCTGCGCGATTACTACGCCTTCCTCAACGACCAGGACTCGGTGGGTCACCACGACGAGCAATTCCCGGGCATGGACTCGTTCTTTCAGTTCGTGCGGCAGGCCCACTACCTGCTGGTCGGCAAGGAAGAATTGCTCACCCCTGCTCAACTCAGCGACCTGGACTTCGTGGTGGAGCGCGAGCAGTACCGCAAGGACATCGTGTACGTGCAGATGGACAATTTCTTCCTTGTCGTGGGCGAATACGCCCAGGGCGGCCGCTACGAAAAGGTACTCAACGCCAAGCGCGACGTGGACCTGAGCGAGTACCCGCTCATCTGCTTTGACATGGCCCGCGTCAAGGGCGACCCGACGCTCTACCCCGTTGTGGCCATGCTCATCACTGAACTGTCGCTGGACCTGTTCCGACGTTTCCCGGACGACGTGAAATACATTCTCATGGACGAGGCCTGGAGTATGCTCTCGGGCACGTTGCAGGACTTCATCGAGAATATGTACCGCACCATTCGTAAGACAAAGGGCAGCATTGGCATCATCACCCAGGGCATTACCGAGATTATGAACTCGCCCATCGGACTGGCGCTGATTGACAACTCGGCCACGAAGATTATCCTGCGCCACAGCTCGGAGTCCACCCGCGAACGGCTGCAAAACCCGTTGGGCTTCACCCCGCAGGACATGGCCCTCATCGGCTCCATCCGCAGCGGCAACGACTTTCGGGAGTTTTTCATCAAGCAGGGCCAGATTTCCACCATTTTTGCCCTCGAAGCCAGCCCACAACTTAACGCCATCCTCTCCTCGCGGCCCGACGAGCGCAACTACCTCAACAAGCTCATCAACCACTACCAGCGTGCCCGCCCGCAGCCCGTGCTCGACCACCGGGGCCTGCCCAAGCTGGACCCCGTGACGCGGCTGCCACTCTACACAACGGTTTACGAACAGCGGCTCCAGTTTGCTGTCGATGCCTTCGTGGAGTCGGGCGGCAAAGAGCCCGTGCAGGTGCTGGAGGCAGCGGGCCGCTAAGCCCCTGCCAGGTTCAACGGGCCGGTCGCACCGGCCGGCCCTTCCCCTTTTCGCTTTTTGTCTTATGCTTCCTAAATCCATTTACGCACCCTTCTTCTCCCGGCTGGCTGGCTCCGCCGCGCTGCGGGGCGGGTTGCTGCTCGGCCTGGTGCTGCTGGTGGCCCTGACGCCGGCTTTTGCTCAATCGGGTCCGACACCTGCGGCGACCATGAACACGGTCAAGACTTTCGCCGTGGTGTTCCTGCGGGCACTGATGGCCATCGGCCTGATTATCGCCCTGCTCAAGGTGGCCAAAAACTTTCTCAGTGGCAGCCCGGAGTCGTTCTCCTCGTTTTTGTGGCTTGCGGGCGGGCTGGTGATTTTCTTTGGCTGGGGCTCCTTCTTTCGGGATAACCTCGGCACGTGGTCGGCCCCGACGGCGGCCATCGGCAGCATCGGCAACAGCAACCTGAACCAGGCCGTTTCGAGCGGGGCCTACCAGATGGCCCAGGGCGTACTCGACACCATGCTGACCACGGTGGTCCCGTTGCTGCTCTTTACTACCGTTGCCCTGACGGTGGTGCGCGGCTTCATCAGCTCGGGCTCGGTGCAGTTTGAGCTGGGGCCAATTTTCCGCGTCATGTTTCTCTACATTGGCCTGCTGAGCTACAACGTGCTCGTGCCGCAGGTCGGCAACCTGATTGGTGGTGTCGCCCAACTGATAAAACAGAACGCGGGCAACGGCTCGACCTCCGCGTACACCGTGCTCAAGCAAATGCGTGACCAGGCCCAACAGCCGGCCGGGGGCAGTCCCACGGCCCCCAACCCCGGGCAGGCCGGCGCGGGCACCCAGGACGGGGGCAGCCTGCTCGCCTCGCTGGGCAGCTCCATCAGCGATTCCTTTCTCACCTTGCAGCAGGCGCTCTCGCCCCAGAAGCTGCTCATGGGGCTGGCCACCGACTTCATGACCAGCATCATCCAGGCAATCATGGAGTTTATCCAGTCTTTTTTGCTGGCCTTTCTCTACGTGTCGGGTCCGATTGCCATTGCTTTTTCCTTCATCCCGGGCTTCGGAGGGGTGGCCAAGTCCTGGCTGCAATCGCTCATCGGCATTCATATGTGGAGCATTGCCTTTCAAATCATTGCCGGCGTGTTCGTTTATTACTCCGCCCACGAGGCGGCCCTTTCCGCCAGCAGCGGCGCGGCCGCGTTGATGAACATGACGGGCATCGCCCAAACCAAGTATGCCGTGGCCTGCATCGTGTTCATCATCATGTACATCATGGTGCCCTATATGTCGAGCCTGATTGTGGGCTCTTCGGCGGCCGACAGCTTCGTTGGCTCGGCCATGCGCGTTGGCACCTCCGTGGCCTCGGGCGGTGCCGCCGCCGCGCCCGCGCTGGCCGGCGCAGCCGGGGCTGCCGGTGGGGCCGTCAGTGGGGCGGTGTCGGCTGGCAAGTCGGCGGCCGGGGCCGCCAGTGCGGCCGGGGCGGGCACCGGCGGTCAGGTTGCGGCCTTTGCCCGTGGGGCCTTTGGCGGCGGCGGTGGCGGCGGCGGTGGCGGCCAGGCACTTTCCCAGGCAGCTCCCCAAATGGCGGGTGCGGCCACCGAAGCCGCGCAGACTTCGGCGGTGCGCTCATCGGCTCCCCAGGGCGCAACGCCCAGCGTAAGCGCAGCGGCCGCCAGTTCCCAGTACGCCACCGGCGGCTCGGCCATGAGCGCGCAGAACGTGGCCTCCTCGGCGGGCCCCAACGGGGGCCAGACCGTGGCCTCGGCCGGGCCGGCGGCCCCGAACATGAACGCTTCGGCGGCGGCACCCGCCGCGGCCACCGTGCAGCAGGCCGTGGCCAGCTCCGCAGCGGACGTGGGCGGACGCAGTGGCGGGTTTGCCGGGGCGGCTTCTGCGCTGCTGCGCCCGGCTCCGCCCGCCATTGCCATTGCCCCTAATCAGCAGCCGCCGACGCTCAGCGGCAGCCGCACTTAATCGTTCTTACCTCACCGTTCTTACCTCACCTTAATTCTCTTTTTTCATTTTTCTTTTTCCAATGGATAAGCTCAAAGACCTCACCCAAACCTATTCCACCATGCGGCTCATTACGCTCGGCTCGCTGCTGGTGGCCGCTCTTTCCGTGCTCGCCGCCGTGGCGATGGGCGTTCACGCCTACGGCTCGGTGGGCAAGCGCGTGTACGTGGTGGGCCAGTCCGGCACGTCGCAGATGGCCATGTCCGACTCGCCGGAAAACCATACGGCCTACGAAATGCGCAATCTCGTGCGCTACTTCGCCCTCAATATGTACGGCCATGACCAGTACACCTACAAGAACAACCTCAACGCGGCCCTGCCGCTGATTGACGACGTGGGGGGGCGCCGCATCTACACCGACTTCAAACGGCAGGACGTGCTGGGCACCTACACCAAGTTCGGGGCCCGCACCACGGTAGCCGTGGACAGCATCGTGCTCAACACCCAGGAGTTGCCCGTGCGGGGCCGGCTCTATATGCGGCAGACGGGTTTCCTCGGCGACCGGCAAAGCAAGTCCCAGCCGATGGGCGTTGCCTTTGAGCTGACCAACACCTACCGCTCGGAACGCAACCCCTTTGGGATGCAGCTCACGCGCTTTGACTACTTTTCTTATCAGCCGGGTGCCAATGCTGCCGAAAAGCGGGCCCTCGAACGGCAGGCCGAGCGTGATGCCGCCGAGCTGGCGGCCGCCGCCGAAGCCGCTGCCGCCGCCAAGCCCCCCAAAGTAGAGGAATAGCGCCCCCGCTCCCCGGACTTTCCTGGAAAGGCCGCAGGAAGCTGCGGCCTTTTTTTGTCTGATTTTGTGCGTATAAAGGCACAAAAACGAATAGATTTACCGCCCCGTCATCCGTTTTTATTTTACTTTTTCCCCCATGAGGATTTCCCTTTCCCTTTCCCTTTTGTCGCTGGCGGCTTTGCTGGCATCGACCGACGTTGCCACCGCCCAGCAGCTGCCGGTCGGTGTTCCGGCCACGCTGCCGACTATTCAACCGGCTCAGGCGGCCCGGCCGGTCCCGGCCGATGCCACCACGGCCGACGTTTCGCGGGCCTTCGTGCCCAAGCGCCGGAACCTGCCCCAGGAGCGGCTGGTCACCCCGCCGCCGCGCACACCCTTCGGGGCGACGCCTACGCTGCTCGACGTGGCCGTGTCGGACTCCAGCACCACCTACCTCGTATTTCCCGGCGCGGTGTCGCTGGTGGACGTGGGGATGCTCAACAACTACCTCATCAAGATTGAGGCCACGAGCGTCTTCATCCGGGCCCGCAAGAAGAGCACACCGCCCACGCCCGTCATGGTCCGTTACGGCAATAAATACTGGATGGGCCGCCTCGTGACCGTGCAGCGCCCGGTGCTCATGCTCTACGACTTCACCAAGCCGGGCGCGCTGGTTCCCCCGGAAGCGAAAGCGCCGGTGAAACCCGGCGAAATGCTCGGCCCGGATGCCATCGTTGGCCCTTCGCTTGACCGCCCGTCGCTCGACGGTGTCAATGCCGAAATCGATGCCGAAGATGTGGCCGACTCCAACCTCTCCGGCCTGCAAACTTCCACCGGAACCGTGCTCCAGCGCACCTCGCCCGGCGTGGGGCCGGACAACGAGCTGGCCATTGACCGCGCCCCGACCGCCAAGGAGCGCCTCAACGCCCGCCTGCGTACGCTGGGCAAAGAAGACGTTCGGCTGCACGCCGTGGCCACGGTCGATAATTACCTGAGCTTCTCACTGGTAAACGTGCGCAACGACAAGCAGTTCACCTACCTGCGTTTTCAGTTGGTTAACAAAAGCAGCATCGATTACCAGGTGGACTTTGCTGACTTCACGTTGGTCGAAAACGACAAGAAGCGGTTTATGGGCAAGAAGCGCAACGAGGCGCGGCGGCCGATGATGCCGGCGGCGGGCCGGGCCAACCAACGCGTGCCGGCCAACTCCCGGGGCTTCCTCTACTACGCCGTGCCGCTGTACGCGGCCACCAACGAAGGGCACCTGGCCGTGGGGGTGCGCGAGCTGAGCGGGGCCCGGGCCATTGCCCTTAAAATTCCTTCCCGCGTCATTAACACGGCCCCCACCTTCACCACTCCCTTCTAATGAGCACACAAGACCCTTCGACTCCCCCGCCGTCGCTTTCCGCCGGCGGCCCGGCCCCTGCGGGCCCCCTGCCCTCCCCCACGGCCTCTGCTGAGCCGCCTGTCGGTTTCCCTGACCCGCCCGGCGGCGCGGAAGATGAAGCCGACACCCCCAAGCCCAGAGTTGACTGGGGCCAGATGCTGGTAGCCAATAAGTTTAAGGTACTGGGGGTGCTGGGGGTGCTTTTTCTGGCCGGTATGGGCTGGTGGTACCTGAGCCTGACCAGCGAAATGGCCTCACAGGCACCACCCTCGGCCGTGGCCGCCGAGCTCGGCACCCTCACCGTGGCCCCCAAGCCCGAAGCGGCTCCCGACCCCGTGGAAGGCGTTGAGCAAAGCCTCGACCGCGACCGGAAAGAGGAAGCCCCGCCCGAAGGCGCAATGCTGGCCGATGGCAGCGCCACGGCCCCCACGGGTGAAACGCCGCCCACGGCCCAGCAACGCGCGGACTACCGCGCCCAGATGGAGCTGGCAGCCCGCGCCAACAACACCGATTCGGTGACCGTCACCGGGCGCGACCCGCGCACCGGCCAGTTCGTGCAACGGCGCGAGCCCGTTCAGAAGGTGGCCGTGGGCACGGGTCCTGCCCGGCGTTCCCGCTACATTGGCAACCGGCCGGCCCAGCCCAACTATTACACGGGCCCGACCAACGGCGGCTTTTCCGGCGTCACGCCCGCCAACCAGAACAGCGACGAGCAGCGGCCGGAACGCCGGGAGCCCCCGCAGCCCAAGTATGATACGGACGGCGTACCGTTTGAAACGAACGACGAAATCAACCTCATGATTGCCGGCCTGCCCCCGGAAGTGCAGGCCACCTACGAGAAGATGAGCGGCCGCCGTTACCGGCCCCTGCCGGCCAGCGCCGGCCAGCAGGCGGGCAACGCGGCCCAGAACCGCCGGGCCGAAATGGCCTACGTCCCCGGTATGGACGGCTTCAACACCATCCGCTACCGTGGTCCGGGCCAGGGTCCGCAGGAAGAGGAAGAAGCGCCGATTCCCGACATCTTTTACCGCTGTTCGGTCCAAGGCAACCAGGTTGTTAAAACCGGTACCGTGGTTGTGCTGCGCCTGGCGGAGGATGCGACCTTCAACGGCATCACCTTCCCGCGCAATATGCTCTTTTCGGCCCTGGCCAGCGTGGATGCCAACCGCGTCAACCTGAGTATTGACCGGCTCGGCCCGCACCGGGTCAAGGTGCAGACTTTCAACTACGCTTATATGCCCGGCATCATGATTGACCCCGGCAAGCGGGCTCCGGTGCAGGGGGGCGAGTCGTTTACGGGCTCGATGCAGCAGTCCGGCACCCAGGAGCTGAGCAACGCCATTGCCCAAAGCCAGCAGGCGGCCAACTCGCTCACCGGCATTGCCGGTCGCATGGCCGTCACTATGATTGGCCGCATTCCCAAGTCGGGCCAGAAGCTGCGTACGGTGGCCCTGCCCGATGGCTACCCGTTGTTGCTCTCCAAGTCCCAGGCCGGGCAGGGTGGGGCCGGTGGGCTGCGTCAGGCGGGTGTGATGGCTCCGGCCGGGATTATGGGCCAGGAAGGCAACCCCTTCCAATCCCTGCTCATGTCGGGCCAGGGCCAGGGCGGCTACCAGGGCAACCAGGGCGTGGTACCGCCGCTCTACTACCCCGTGCCCCGGCCTGCTGGCCGGCAGTAGGTCAAGCAGGCAGTAGGTCAAGCAGGCAGTGGGGAAATAAAGGCAGCCAGGGAGGCGGCCAGCCGGGTGCTCCGGGCCTTTGTTGGAGCCTGCGCGTATTCAGACACAAACGGCTGTCGTCTCGGGCAGTTAATCTCACTTATATTGGGCGCGATGAAGGTTTTCGGTCCGGTATCACCAGGTTTCTGTTAGCCAGGTTTTTGTTTTTTTCACCTTTTTTACCTCATTTTCATCATGCGTAAATCTTTCCCCTGGGCGGGCCGCGTTGCGGCCGTTGCCCTATTCGTCTCCACCGCCGCCCTGCCGGTCCGGGCGCAGTTTCTCACTACGGACGTGCCGCACATCGGGGTCCAACTGGCCGAATTTGCCACCAAGGCCCGCGAGTGGGCCAACACCATCCGCAACTACGCGGTCGTGCGCGACGTGTTCGATGCCGCCCAAACGGCCAACAACATCGCCGATAACATCAAGAGCGTGACCAACCAGGTGCGCGACCTGACCAACCAGGGCCTGGCTCTCCAGCAGCAGATTCAAAACGACCTGAAAATGGTGGCCAACATCCGCAACCTGCGGGTGTCCAACATGACGGACCTCAAGAACCTGGCGCTCAACCTGTCGACTCTGAACTTCGCCTCTTCCCTGCCTTCGCTGGGCCAGACCCAGCGTTTCACCCAGGCGCTGGCCACTGGTACGGACGCGGACGCGGAAACCGTTAAAGAAGCGCTGACGGTGGTATCGACCAAAGCCGGTGTACGCCGCACGGCCCGTGATATGCGCGAGCAGCAGACCACGGCCGTCATGTCGCAGCTGGCCCTGGAAAACAAGGCCCAGCAGGACAAGATTACTCAGGCTTTTCAATACAAGAAGGCGGCCGACGAGCAGGTGGCGGCGGCCGTTGAGCTACAGACCTCGACCAACACGGTTAATGCCATGAGCATGACCGACGGCGAGCGCGTGGCGGCCAATGCCCGGGCCAACGAAATGCTCCTCGAAGCCCAGAAACTGCGCGGGCTGGCGGCGGAACTTATGGCCTCCGCTGCCCAGAAGGGCCCCACCCAGCTCGCGGCGGAAAAGGTTCTTGCCGACCAGATGCAGGTGGCGGGCCTCACGGCCATGCACTCGGCCATGCACCCCAACGAGGACCCCGCCTACTAGGGACAAAGTGGGCGGGTCGTCGCCGCAAAACAGAAAACGGGGGGTTGGTGGCGCGGGCTGCCAACTCCCCGTTTTTTAGTTGTTACTTTGTGCGTAAATAGGCACAACGTGCGTAGATAGACACAAACATTTTTGATTTTCCCATCTCTTTTTCCTATGATGCTTTTTTTCATTTCCCCTACTCGCTGCCAGCTTCCTACGCGGCGCACACTGCTTTTACCGGTCCTGCTGGGGCTGGGTGTAGCAACAGCGGTTCCAGCCTTTGCCCAACGGGAAGTGCGCCGGTTGAGTGCCGTGAGCGTGACGGCTGGCATCAGCAGTACCGCCAGCTATTACCAGGGTACCTACGGCCGTTTCCTGAGTGACCCCGTGCGCTTCGAGGTATCCGGGGCTGTGGAGCAGGGACCGCGTACCGACTCCCGCGCCGGCGAAGACCAATCCTCCTTCCGGGGTTACGAGCTGGGCATCGGCGTGGCCCCGCGCCTGCTGCGCCTGGGCGAAATCCTCTACCTACGCCTGCCTTTTCAGGTCCGCACCCGCTACGAGCGCCTGCCGCCCACCGGCCCGGCCCGGGAAGACGGCTTTTCCGTGGGTCCTTCGCTCGGCCTCTCCGCCGAAGTGTACCTGCACGACCGGGTTTCGGTGACCGGCGAAGCCCGGCAGGGCTGGTATCCGGTGGGCAGCCCCCAAAACTCCACGCCCCGCTACGTCGGCGGGGGGCTGACTCTGTACCTGGGACAATAACCCTGAATGTTTCCCCACTTCCCGCAATGGAAAGCGCCCCTTCAATTACCCGCAGCTGGCAAGAACAGGCCCTGCCCGCGCCGCTCATCCCCCACCACCTGGCCGAAGTGCTGGCCCTGGGCCTGCTGCGCCAGGTGCCCGCCTCGCGGGCGGCCGTGAGCGTGGGCGCAGCGCTGATTAAGCAAACGCTGGAGCGGGCCGGCATTGCCACTTCGGTTCTGCTGCTCACCGGCTCCGGCCAACCCGGCGGCCCCGACGTGGTGTACCAGACTGACCCCGAAGCGGCCGACCGCTTCGATGCCCTGCTCAGTGAGGTCGTCAGTGAGCCTTCCCCCGTGGACCCGACCACCGGCAGCTGGCTGCGGCAGCGTTCGCTGGCAGTGCTGCGCCTCAAGGCACTCTCGCCGGCCGACACGTTTTTGCAACTGCCCGAAGTGGATATCACCTGGCAGCCGCCCTCCGCGGCCCTGGCCGCGCCCCGGCTCGGCCGCTGGCTCGTGCAGGCCGTCCCCCTGCTCGCGCTGTCCCTGGGCCTGCTTGACGTGTACATCTGGAACGCCGGCCGGGGTCCTGCGCTCTGGCCCTTGCTCGCGGTACCGCTACTCGGGGCCCTGGCCTTCGGCGGGTTTTTGTTCCGTCGCTTGCGCGGGTGGCGGTTGGGCATTGCCCGGGCCTGGCTGGCCCGTCCGGCCCGCCTGCGCCCCAACTCGACGCTCGTTGCCGCCCAGCTGGCCAGCGCCCCGTGGGCGCTGATGTGGTGGCCACCGCTGCTGCTGCTCACCGCTTTTTTGCTCGTGCTGCTGCTCCTCCTTGCCTCCCCCACCCCGACGCTGGCCACCATGCTGGTGCCAGTGGCCGGAGCCCTGGTGGCCCAGGTGCTCGTGTCGTGGTGGCAAGGCCGGCGCTATATCCAGGAAACCCAGGAACTGGTGCAGGGCCTGCCCCTGGGGCTGCTGCCCTCGACCGATGCCAATGGGGCGCTGTGGCAAACCTACTCCTACCACTGAGCCCGGATTATGCTTCACACCCCTTTTTTCGTATCGTCCCCCGCCGGCTTCCGTGCCGGCCTTCGTGCTGCCCTCTGTGCGGCGGCCGGGCTGGTGACCCTGCCTGCCGTCCGGGCCCAGACGATGCAGGAATGGTCGGCCATCGAAGCAACGCCGGCAAAAGCGACCCGGCTGCCCGCCACGGTAAGTGTCAGCGGCCCGGCGGCCGGCCTGCTGCCCAACGCGGCCCAGCCGGCTGGCACGGCCCGCCTCAAGGGCGACCCCTCGCCCCTGGTCGGGGTACTGCCCACCCTCACCCAGCTCCGCCCGGTGCGCTTCCGGTTCCTGCCCGGCCAGGGCGAGGAGGGAGCCCAGTATGGCCTGCTGCCCGGCGACCTGGCCCGCGTGTACCCCGAACTGGTGCGCACCAACCTGATGAACGGGACGCAAAGCATCAACACGGCGCAGCTCACGCCCATCCTGGTCGAGGCCGTCAAAGAACTCCACGCGCAACTGCTGGTCCTCCAGGGCCAGCAGTTGCAGCTGGCCGAAGCCTACGCCCGCTTGCAGGCGGAAAATGCGGGAAATAATGCCCGGCCCCCCGCCGTGCCGGCGTTCCTGCGGCGCGGCCGCCCCAGCGAAAAACCGCCGGAACCCGCCGCTGTCGAACTACCCGCCTCTCCCATCGAGTCCAATCTGGACTAGCTCATTTTTTTCCCCTTACCTATTTCCTAAATTTTATTCCCCCTTTTCATACGTATGGCCGCCTCCACCAAGCCCACGTCTCCCTGGGTATCCTCTTACTCCGATAAAACCGATGACTGGTTGCTTGCCCGTCAGGAATATCTGGAGGAGAAAGAACTAATCAGTTTGACCGGCAGCACCCTGCGCCGTCAGGAAATCCGCGACCTGCGGGTAACATTGCGTAAGCGTAAAAAAGCGGCCGCCGAAGCACTGGCCCAGAGTCCGGCGCCTGCCGAAACGACTGCCTCTTCCGTGCCGGTTGCCGCCCAGGTTTAGTTCGTGCCCCGCTAGGGGCCGCTTTCTTTTCCCCTTACTGCCAGCACGATGCCCGTTGCGGACGTAGCTGTCGACCACAAAAGAGCCCCCGCACCTTCCTGGTTGCGGGGGCTCTTTTGTGAGAAGCGAAGGCATTGGTACGCTACCGGGTGATTTCTACCGGGTGATTTCGCTGGGGACGGTCCGGCTGCTCTCACGGGGGCTTACCCGCTGCTGGTCGTTAAGCCGGCCCTGCTGCTGCTCCTGACGGCGGTAGTCATCGAGAAAAGCCGTGCCCCTCTCAATGCGCCCGATGTCGGCGGCTAATTCCGGACCAGCGTACCGAAGGGCTGCGGTCCGCACCACGTTGAGGTGCTCCGGGGCACTATCACCGGCGATGATGGCCCGCATACTTTCCTTGAATCGCTCCCCTTCCACCCCACCCACCCGCCCTGCTAATTTGGAGCCGGCTTGCCCCAGGTCCTCCTCAGCCTGTCTTTTCTTAATCTCGGCGGAAACCTCCAGCGGCAGGGCCCACTGGGTCGGATGGCGGCGGGCCTGGGCCTCGCGGCCGGGTGCTTCGGTGCTCACGCTGTCGAGCACCTGAATCAGCCGGGTTTTGTCGCTGGTGACACCGGCCTCGAGCGTGGCATCAGTGGCCTCGCGCAAGTGCCGGGCAGCAGCGGGCGACACGGTGTAGCCCGCCTCGACACCGATTTGATTCAGTGCAACGCCCAGCACGTGCTCGTTACCGGCCCGGAACGGGGCGGCGTGGCTGTACTCGGTGTAATAATCGGCCAGCTTGGCTACGAAGTCCTTCTTATCGAGCCCTTGCAACGTGTTTTCACGTTCCAGCAAGCCGCTCAAATCATCGAGTCGCTTGTTGACTTTGCCCGCGTCGAGCAGCGTGATGTACTCGCCGTTGGTGCCAACGCGGGTGTCGTATTCCAGGGGCATTGTCTTGCTCGGGTCGGCCTTTACCGCCTGCTCGGCCAGTAGGCGCTCGTCGCCGCGGGTCGCTCCAGGTTTGGGGTAAATGTCCTGCATAATGTGGGCGTGAATGTCGCGCAGGTGGGCCGCGTCGAACTTGCCGGGCAGGTTCACATCACCTACCTGCACCTCCCAGGCTCGAAGGCTGCCGTTGGCATCCTCAGCCATTTGCAGCAGCAGCGGCTCGGTGGTGCCCAGTAGGTTTCTGGGCACGGGCGCTACTTGTTGTTCTGTTGGTTGGCCCGGTTCGGAACCTGATTCTTTGCCTCCCGGGTCACTTCCCGTGGTTTGAAACACATCGCGCAGGTTGTCAGCCATGATTTTTGATGTTAAATTTTTAAAAATAAATAGTTAGTCGTCGCTGTCAGGCATTTTTTCCTCCTCGTTCGCTCCGCCAACCGCCCAATCGGAATCATCGTCGTCTTGTCCGCTGTCGTTGGTTTCGTCCTCGGGGTCGGTTTTCCCGGCAGTCTGGGGTTGTTCGGCCACTTCGGTTACAGCATCAGCTACGACGGGCGCGGTTGCAGTCGAGGCGGCAGCAGCAGGACCTGCCACGGTGGCCACCAGTGAGCCAGCCAGTAAGGGCGTAGGCTCGTTGAGCGGTCGTCCTGCCGGCGTGTAGTCCACGAAGGTGGGTCCGGCGGCTTTCTCGTTTTCGGCCATTTCCTTTAGCTCGCGGGCTCTGGTGGCACGGCCGTAAGCCTCTTCCTGCCGGGCGATTTTCACGGCCGGAAACTGCTCCTTGGCTTCCTTAATCAGCCGGTAAGCGGTGGTCTCAACACCGATGATACCGGCGGCAAACTCGTCCAGGATAGCCTGCTGACCCGGATAGCTCAGGTGGTGGCAGGCACGCAGTACCGTCATATCGGCGGCCTCGGGTGGGGTGAATGGAACAGACATGGGGTAAAATGCTAACGGTAAAATAATTAGAAAACTTTTCCGTCCTCGTTCATGGCCTTGCTTTTGGCTTCTGCTGCCGATTTAGCCAATCCTTCCTTGGAAAGCTTGTTCGGGCCGCTTTGCTCGATGGCCTGCGCCACTTCTTTGCGGATACGCTCGTGGTTTTTAGCAATCATGTCGGCCAGTACCGAGCCCGTGGGACGGTCCTTGACCTGGGTGGTGCGCTCCCTTGCCCGTTCTTCGGCTTGCGCTTCGGCCAGTTTCTCGTTGGCCTCGTGGCGCTGGGCCTCGGATTGCCAGTTTTCGTTGTTGGCCGCGTCTGGTAGCCGCTCGGTGCGGCCGCGCTGGTGCCGCGAAGCCGCCGCCCGTTGTTCCAGGGCTAGTTGCTCGGCTGCGCTGGGCTTCCAGCTCGGCCCCTGCTGCGGGCTGTTTACGTGCCCGGCTTCCCAGTCCCACTCGGCCTCGGCTGTTGGTTCCCCGCCCGGCTCGTCCGGACTTTCGCCCACTGCCAGGTAAGTATTTAAAATGTTGGGCGTAAGGTCAGGAGAAAGGGATTGCGCTGACTGGTCTTGCCGGCCCTGCGCCGCGGCCGGGGTGCTGTCGGCCAGCAACGGGTCCATGTTCTCCCGGTCCGGCAGGGCCAGCTTGTTTTCGGCAATCAACGCCTTCCGCTCGGCCGACTTTGTGGCGGCTTTCGCCAGGGCCCGCTCTTCTTTTTTACGTCGGCGCTCGGTTTCGCCCTGGGCCTTGGCGACTGCTTCGGCCGCTGCTTCTCTTTCCACTTTGGACCGGATGCGTGAATCCACTACCCCCTTGGCGGCGGCGAAGTGGGTAAACACCTCAATGGGATAATTTCCGGGTTCTACTTCCCGTTCCAGCAGGGCCATGAAAAAGCTCTGGGGCGTTTCGACGGTCTGGCCGATGAACTCGCCCTGCCGCAGCGTGTAAGCATCCTGCACCCGTACCACCTGGCGTTCCTGGATGCTCACGCTTTGGCCTTTGTTGCTGCCGCCGGTGCCGCCCATGCTCTGGCCGGTGCTCACCGATACCATTTCCACGTCCTCCTTGCCCACCATCTCGGACACGAGGCGGGCGGTCTCGGCCGAATTTATCTTCCCAAAAAACTGGTTGTTCAGGTTCGATACCAGCACCTGGGCCTTGTCCTTGCCGTAAGCGTCGATGAGCTGGGCCATGTCCTGCGTCATGTAGAGCATGGCCACTTTGTTGCTGCGGGCCGTGGCCGGGATGGTTTCCAGGCCCGGCACGTAGATGGTTGCGCCCTCGTCAATGAGTACAAAGCTGGGGTGCTTGTACTGCTGGTTCATCAGTTTCAGGGCCACGGCAATCACGCACGAAATCACGGGTGAGAACGTGCGGGCCAGCGTCGGGTCGTTGCCGATAGTGAGCAGCGTGGGATTGTTGGGGTCGTTGAGGTTTAGCGAAAATCCCTCGGCCTGGTCGCCCAGGCGCGGGTCTTCGTCGGGGGCCAGCACCCAGCTGATTTCCGGCGTGGCCAGGCCCGACATATCAACTTGAAGGGACGCGACGATGCCGGCAATCTGCTTCTCGGCCCCCTGCTTGACGGCGGTAATCAAGCTCTGCACCAGCACCTGACAGCTCGGGTCCTCGCTCAGCATATGGAGCACGAAGGTGAAGTCGTCGTACACGGCCGTGGCCACCACGTGGGGAATGGTACAGAGCGCGGGGTAATTATTGCGGTAGTACCAGATGATGCCGGTCAGGTAAGCCTGGGCGCTTTTGGTGAAAAAGTTGTCGCCGCTCTTGGCCCCGCCCGGACTCAGGTTGGCCAGAATCGTGGTTGCGTATTCCATCGCGTAGGCCGGCACCGGCATATCCTGCGGGCGCAGCGGATTTACTTTTTCCGTGCGTTCCATGTCGAGAAAATTCACGACCCGGTGCCGGATGGGCTTGCGCAGGCCAGCTGCGTTTTTCTCCCCTTTCTTTTTGTTGGCCTCGTACTGGGCCAGGAGTTTTTCGTGCGCGGGCTGGGCGTAGAGCAGCGACTTTTGGGCCGCGCCCGCCAGCACCGGGAATTTAAAATCGTAGATGATGCCGCACATTCCCTTTTGCAGAAACTGCTCCAGGAAGGGCTCCCCGATGGAGTAGGTTTTCCCTGCCCCCGCGCCCCCGAGCACCAGGGTTCCGCGAAAGGGATTGGGCACGTTTACGAACTTGCCTGCCTCGGCATTGAGCACAATGCCATAATCCGTATCGCGCCGGACCTTCTCGGCCATCAGGCGGCCCTCGGCCGGGACGGTACTGGCCTTAAGCATCCCGCCGATAAAACCGCAGGCCAGGCACAGGGCTGCCGCCAACGGGTAGCCGTAGGTGAGCACTGTGCCAGTGGCCGCCCCAACGCCCAGCAGGGCCAGGGCGCTAAAGCCCAGCAGCACGCCCAGTAGTTGCAAGGGCACGACGATGGTTTTTGGATTGCGGGCGTACCGGCGCTGCGCGCCTACTTTTGGGGCGGGCGGCTTTTGCAGGAACAGCAAGGCCACGCACGCGAGAATCATCACGAACCGAATGCCCAGGCCCGCGCCCATTTCGAGGTACTTGTTGACCGTGGCCATGCCCTGTTCCATCATGCCCGGCGCACCATCGGCGGTCGGACCCATCAGGGAACTCAGGTCGAGCGGCTGCGGCTGGCCGGGTGGCGGGGCCACCTTGTTCTTTTGAGCCTTGGCGGCCGCGAGCCTGGCCGAAGCCACTTCGGCTTTTACCCGTGCGGCTTGCGCCAGCATCTCGGGCGTGGGGTGAAGTTGGGCATCGCGGGTGGTGAGCAGATAGTACTCGCCGCCCAGCAGGGCCAGTAATAGTGGCAGCGCAATGAGCCCGCCGGTGCCCGAGGAATTTGGCTTGGCTATGGGAATGGGAGTGGCCATAAAGAAAAAAATGGTGTGCGTATAAAGGTACAGGACTGGGCACGGATTTACATTTCATTCTCGTGGTCCCGCTCCCTTTCTGCGTCGCTGCGCACGTCCTGGGTCCGGCCTTTGGGAGCCAGCGCCGTGCCCAGCTTTTTGACCGAACGCCCCAGCGCCTGCATCCCCGCCGCCTGGGCTGGCTCCTCCCGCTGCCCGGGAGAGGAGGTTGAAAACTCGCGGTTGGGTTCGATGGCCCGGCCCGTGCGCAGTTGCGGCTCGCGGACCACGCGGCCCGTGGCCAGGTATTCGTAGGGTTGGGCGGTGAAGGTTCCTTTCTCGGCGTTGCGCTCAATTTGCCCCAGTGTGGTATAGAAAACCTGGTCGTATTTCCGTTCGCAGGCAATCTCTTTCACCCGGTTCGGGTCGAGCTGCAAGCCAGGGTCAAGCTTGGAATTGAGCCGGGCAACCTGGGTGTCGAGCCGGGCATTCTTGGTTGCTATCTGTTCCGGGGTCAGGGGTTTTTTCTCCCCCCGGCTGGCTGCCGCCTTGCGCGTTATCTCCTCGGCTTTCTGCGCCACCCGTTGCTGCCGGGTCGGATTTTTAGCGCCCATGTCCTGGGGTACGACCCGCCCAAACTGTACTTCCATCTGGGTCACGGCCTCGGCCTGAAACTGCACCCGGTTGAAACGGTCGGCCTTGCCCAGCGGGTTAAGCGTGATTTTCTGAGCGGCATCCCGAGCCGATACCATGACGTGGACGTGGGTTTGCAGTCCGTCCTTTTTCTCGCCCTGTACGCCTTCGTCGGTGCCCCGGTTGGTGCGTTCCTGGTGAATGGTTGCCGCCCACACCAGGTTGGCCTCGCCCAGTTCGCGCCCGTTTTTGAGGTTGAAGTTTTTCGCGTAGAGGTCCATCACGTTGCGGGTGTATTCCTCCAGCGCCGTTGGATTATTGCCAATCAGCAGCAACTCGTCACTGCTCGGGCTCAGCACCAGCGAATGAAACTTGGGGTCGTCTTTTCCCAACCCCTTCGCGTTGCCGTCAAGCATTTCCACCACCTCGGCGACTGTTTTTGCTTCGGTGCCAGGGGCACCGAAGAACGTGACTTCCTGGCCGGCTTCCTTAGATTCCTTCGCCAAATAGTTCGCGCACCGCTGAGAACTGCCAGCGTTATTGTAAACTTTCCGGCCGTTGGTCTGGGGGTTGATTACCTTGGCATACATCGGAGATAGGAACGGATAGCGGGAGAAAAGTGGGCGTTACTTCCCCGGTTGCAAGCCGTTGAAACTGCCGGTGTGTCCCCGGTTGCAGCGTTGGTGGTAAGCGCAAAAATCCGAAGGAATGCCCGGCGGCCGGGCAATGGTTTCCGCTGCATCCTGGCGGGGCGTTGTTGTCTCCGGTCCGCTACTTTGGCGGGGCCGCCGCCGCCGGGGCTGCCCCGGTCGGTGTGCTCGGTGCTTTGGCTGGAGCAGCGGGAACCTGGGGTTTAGGGCTCAGGTTTGGCTTGGCCACGCTGTTAGTTTTTATGAACTCGCGCAGGGCCGTTGCCAGCTGTTGGTCCCGTCCGTTGGTGGAAAGTTCCATCTGTTGTTCGTAACTGCTGGCGGGCAGGTTCGAGGACTTGACCAACAAATCCGCCGTTAGCCCCCGGGTGATGAATGCCTCCAGATTCACCTTGAACAACTGCTCCACCATCGGGGCCAGCAGCGAGGACTCGACCTGCACCTGGTGGGCCAGGATGTTCTCCTCAATCCGTTCCAGGTAGTTGAGGGTGCCGCCCTGCTGCTGCTGCAAGAAACCGTAGAGCGTCCGCTCCCACCCGCGCAAAATCGAAATCAGGCGGTTGCCAATGTCCACGTTTTGCTCCCGGACGGCCCGCGTTTCCTGGCTGACTTTCGCTGACACGCTGGCCAGTCCCTGCGGCCGCTCCTGCGTCGGGTCGAGGCCGGTTTCGGCAAAATAGGCAATCGCCGCACTGGCGTACTCGCCCTTTCCAATCCTGAGTTTTTTCGCATGGCCCGTTAGCTGCCCATCCGCAACCTTCGAGATTTTCAGTGAGGTAAGCGGATTTTCGGCCGCGCTCAGCGGGCGCCGCCGCTGCGCTTTTCGTTTTCCAGGTTCCATCGGTTGCTTCGGGAATATTGGTGTTGTTTCTACTTGTTGAACTTGGCTTACAATTCGTTAGGGGTTTGATTCCACCAAAACCCGTAAGTGAGGCTTATTTTGGCTTGTTTTCCGCTTGTTCAGGAAGGTTATTTCTACTTTTTGCCACTGATTGCTAACGCGGTAGCATTTTATTTCTACTGACAAACTATGTTTGTCACTGATAATCAAAGCGGTAGATTTGATTTGAGAGCCTCCTCTTGCTAATTATGACTAGCTAACTATGACTAGAACGACTGCCGTTGAAACCCTAGGCCGTTCCCAATCTACGCCAAGCCCGCCCCATTTCCCCCTCCGACCTGCTTCTACCCTGACTACGGCCATCCGTTCCCCCCTACCTCCCCGTCGTCTTCTTGGCCGCTCAATCCACTACCGCCTGCTCCTGACAACTGGCCTTCTCCCAGGCATCGGCTTCCCCCCGCCCTGGCTAAACTCCTGCCCAGCACCACCGATCCCCTACCCCCCGAAACCGCTACCTCGATTACCAGCGCCTCCCCTCCTTTTTAACCCACCCCCGATTTTCTGCACCACCGTCCTTCCCATCCCGCCCGATTTTCCCGGCACCTGAAATTTTTGGAATACCGCTAAATACACCGACCAGCACCCGCCCGCAACCTCATCCACCAGCCTGTTGCCTGACTACGGAGCCGCTCTCTTTTCTGGCCCCGTATCGCCCCAGCTCCATCGTCCCCAGTGCTTCTCCCTACGACTCCTTTTTCTACGGCTTTCTCAAAATCAATCGGCCTGACATGTTGGCTCACCCGACCTCCTGCTTTCCTCCTGTTCAAGCAACACCAACGTCCATCCCCAACGGTCCTGCCCGCTATATAACCAACCCAGTCATTTTTCCCGCTCTGTTATTCAGAATACCCGACTGCTTTTTCGAGTTTCCGGTTTTCCACTCGCATTAACTTTTCCTCGTCTACCCATTTTTACCCAGCCATCCGTTTTACCTAACCATGCTTTTTGAGTGAGCCTTTTTTTGCTCGCGGGACCTCAAAACTCGTTGACATATTTTTTCTCACAACCCCGCAAAATCACTCCCTCTATTTTTCAGCAACCGTCACTTTTCACCGCCCTCGATACTTTCGCCATCGTTCGTTTTTTGCCGAGCACTAATTTTTTCTCCGCTATTTTCTCGGTCCCTTGCCCAGCGTCCGACCATCCACACAGCCCCAATTCCTGCCTTTCACGCCCCGATTACAACCGGCCCCTTCCCGGCTCAACACCCCAGCCGATAACTCCCACTTGGCCCAACACCTTACATACTCCAAACTATCTGCTTTCCGCAGCCCCAGCAGTTTTCAGCGTCACCCTTCCTGCCCTGTCGTCCAAAAAACAGGCAGTGGGGAAAAGAAGGGTTGTTCCATCCCTGCCTCCTCTTCTCCGACCGTCGATGCTCCTTTTTGGTGCCAGTATTATTTTCCTCCTGTCTCCCAATTCGTGCTTATTCCACTCGCCGCTTTTTCCATTGTTGGCTCGATGGGATGCTGCCTGACTTTCTGCCCGCCCCTGATTTCCTCCTTCCCGGCAACTCCGACCCCGCCCGGTTTCTGGCTGCCTCCCCCCGTTTCTGTCCCCGTGAGTCACGCCGGTATTCCCACCTTGCTTCACTTGGCTCGGATTTAATTTATTGCCCGGACCCTCCCTTCCGTCCGAAGCTTTTTTGGACTCCTTCCGTTTTTTCGATTTTAGTCGTTTCTTTGTGTAACCCGATACGCACAAGCCCCCGGTTGCCCTTTTCTCACCTTACCCGCTTTTCCGCTCATGCCTGACAAAAACAACGTCGCTGACCAACCCGCTGAATCACCCACTGCTGCTGGTTTCGCCGCCACTCAACCTGTTATTTTGGCCGAATCTAAAAAGAGCAAGAAGCAATCCGCCACATACACGCTGCACCCTCTCCAGGACAAAGCAATCCGGTATCAATCGTTCATGCTGGCTGATACTTCCAAACCCCAGTCCGGGATTCAAATTGTCCAGGATGCCATTGCACGCCACCTAGGCATCATGCAGAAGCACGGCGATGAGTTTCCCCCCAAAATGCTGGCTGAACTCACGCGCCTCGGTCTGATAAAATAGCCTGGTTTCCCTGAATACCTTGAAGTTGTTTAGAAAGTTAAGAACGCGCGCCAGCCCACTTTCTAAACAGCTTCCTCATCAAAAAAACGACTGGCCAGGAAAAACCAGTCGTTTTTTTGTTTTCGGTCCTCTTTGCCCGCCCCCCTTTTTTGTGCCCGTTTGTTCTTTCCCCCGGCTCCCTGTTTTCTTTCTGCCTCCTCTGCTGCTCATCCACCGCTGGCCTCCGTTCTTCGATGCTCAACCCAATTGCTCTACCCCGGTTTTAACCGATTTTCTCGCCTGCCCACTCCAGCCAGAACCCTTGCTCCTTCCCACCTCGTTACTCTTGTCCTTTCACCTGCCAGCCGATTGGTTTCATTCGACTGGCAGGTGATTTTTTCGGCTTGCAGAAAATCAGGCGCAGGTTGTGCTGGTGAACAGCTGCCTTTTCCAGCCCGTTCAGCCAGCTCTACCTGCGCCTTTTTTTGTTTTTTGTGCCCCCTCCTGTCTGGCCACCCATCCTCCGCGCCCAATTATTTGACTCCTGGCAGTGTGCCTCGACCACCCTCTCTGCGGTTTCCTACCTCTCGTTGCATTGTTCGAAAAACCGGCGACCTTCTTTGCCTGTGTTCGTCTCATGTTCGCCCATGAGAACTTTTTCAGTGCCCGGCCCCTGACTGTTCTGACGACTCTTCCCGCTGGACCTTACCCGAATCACCCTGGCTTTCTCCACCACGTCTGACCACCTTCTCCTGCCACTGTTGCTGGTGTGGTGTTCCTTTGGCTGATGAGGGCTTTTCTGACCATCATCGCTGGAATGACTGGGTGCCCAAGCAACGAGCTGAAAGTTTACGCGCGGTCCGACTTGGCTTTGGCTTTGAGGGTCCGGTTACGTTTGGGAGCTTCGGGAGCCGGTCCTTTTTTTCGCAGTTCCCGAGTCTCCGCAAACAAGTCCGCGCTTACCTTTTCGGGTTCCTCGCCCAGTAGTCCGGAGAAAGCCATCACGGCGTTCAGGCTCAAGCGTCCCGGTTCGTCGTATGCTGCTCGCAGGGACTCAGCCGCCACGTGCAGTTCGTTGCACAGGCGGCGCACAGTGAACTGCCGGTCCAGTACGATGCCGTGGAAGGTGCGTCTACTGGTGCCCGGAGTCTGAACATTGGCAGGGGTGAGTAAATCGGGGGCAGTATTGGTCACTGGACAGACGGGAACCGACAACGGGGATAAAAAGGCGGTAACGGGGTAGAACAACATAGCCCCTGTCCCGGAGTTGGCAACCCAAACGAACCAAGCACACGGCTAAGGTAGGGACTGCGCTTCGATTCCCCTCCCCAATTTCGTGATTAAATACGTACAATAAATGCCCATCTTACGTCTTCTTTCTACTTGTTTATCAACGAGTTGTTGATTGTTTTAAGTAGAAAGGAGACGTAAGCTGGTCAGCTCCATTCCAGTTGTCTGCTTGTCAGCCGCTGGTTGATTCAGTGGTAAGGGTGGCCTTGGGGCTAGATTTTGATTTCCGTGCCTTACGGGCGGCCGCAGCCTT
>JANXUO010000664.1 GCA_025356245.1 Hymenobacter sp. | reverse complement strand
GCGGACAGGATGCCAAGACCGGGGTAGGCAGCTTGCCCGGCCAACGACACCACCGGCTGCGTACCTACGCCTTGTCGAGTGAGCAAGAACGCCTCGAACCCCCGCGTATCGAGGTCGCGGGCAACAACCCAGAAGTCGCGGTTGTTGCGGTGCCGCACCAGCGTCATGTGGGGCTTGAAGGTGCGGTTCAGCGCAATTCCTGCCCGCACCACGTCGCCGTTGCCGCCGTTGCGGTGCATGTCCACCACGCAGTAGGTCAGGGCATAGGCCAAGCGGCCCACTTCCGCCGCTTTGGTCCAATAAAATACGTAGTACAAGCCATCGGGGCCGGGCGCGATGAGGGCGGACTGCCAAAACATTTCGTACCACCAACCTTGATTGGATGCCTCAAACACAAAATAATCTGACGTGTACAGGTTACCATGTGGCATCACGTTGCCGCGACGGTCACGTACCACGGACCCAATACTATAAAACAGCGAGTTGCCAGCCGCATCGCTGATACTTGCTGCGCTTCCGCTGCTCCACCAGCTTGAGCTAATGGGATTCAGAACCCAGTTTTTATAGCCAAGTGGGATGTTAACTACAGCGCGACCTCTGAATTGCAAGGTGACTCCCCAGCCGTTGCCCGCTGGCAGGCCGGTCGAGTCGGGTGGAATTCCCGCGCCAAACCGCCAGGTGGTGAACTCTCCTTGCGCCATTCCGCAATGGCCCGCCAGCAGTAGCCAGCAGATGAACAGTAGCTTCATACCGGAAGTGTGCTGGAACGGAAAACCGGGAACGGACCACAGGCCCGCTCCCGGCTTCCTGTTCCAACTTTACTGCCGCACCACGCGCTGCGTGGTCAGGCGGGTGCCATCAAATAGCTGAACCTGGTAGAGGCCCGTGGGCAAGGCACTCAAGTTGAGTTCGCTGATGCCAGCCAAATTGTCGGCTTGCTTTTCCTGCACCACCCGGCCCTGACTGTCTACTACCTTTGCCCACTGGTAATGGGTGGTTTCGTCGTCGGCCCTGATGGTAATCGTTCCGTCGGTAGGGTTCGGGTAAAGGCTGACGGCGGCCTCGTTGCCGGCACTTGTCACGCCGCCGCCATCCGATGCCGGGCGACAAGCCTGCCCGTTGTCAACGAATTTCTGTACGAAATTCCGGGCGAATGTAAACGTCTGAATAGCGAATGGACATTGACTCACCACGTCCACGTCAATGTCAAAGTAGTTTTTAGCACCGCCGTACGTCATGACCACGGACGTGCCAAAGGTTGGGGTAGGAATGGTTGCCGTTCCACCACCGGTCACGTTGTAGGGGCGGTTAATGCGGTAAGTCAGTCCTGGCAGCGTGTTCAGCAGGTCAATGTACACCAAGTTCGGTTTGGAAGCACAGCCCGAGCGGTAGTATGAAAAAGTAGGTGCCACAGGTACCACAGCCCCGATGTTGAATACCTGCACGAGCGGGACGCTGTTGCCCGTGCAGGTGGTGCCTAGTGCCGTCACCGTAACGGTAGCATTGCCATCGCGGGGGGCGACCAAAAATTGGACTTCACCACCACTTGAAATGAGAGATGTTAAGGTATTGGTGGTACCCGGTTGGATAAGTTGCGCACCCGAAGTTCCGGTAACGCGCCATTCGTAATTTGTACCCTGAGGCCCTCCTATCACCCGAAGAGGTTTCAGAGCCAGTGAGGGGCAAACGTCGGGGAGAGGCAGCAAACCCTGCGGTTGTGGAGCCGCCTGAACAAGGGGCAGCGTAATGGTTTGAATGTTGGTCACGCTTGGGGGACCAGCGCACGAGTTGTCGGTCGCTTGTACTTGAATGGTGACAACACCGGCAGTGGGCGGTACACTCCGCAAGTTTAACGTAGCGCTGGTGCCGTTGGGGGTGATGCCAGTGAAAGAGCCGGCAACTAACGTCCAACTGTAAGTGGTGTTGGCTGTAGCCCCAGCCGCGCCGTTCACGGAGAGCGTTACGGGCTGGTCGCGGCAGTAAGGCGCGGTGCCGTTCGCCGCAATGGCCCCAATGTCGCCGAGTACCCCGGTGTAGTAAGTGTGCATTTCGTCGCTGATGTCGCAGGCAAAGCTCCGGTAGCCGGTGCATTGCACGTCAATCGACAGCACTGCCTGGCCAGCCAGCGCGTTTTGCGGCTGCACCGGGCCAGGGGCGGGCGTGTAATTGTAAGGGGTGTAGTTGGAAGTGGGCAAACCGGTGATGGGGTTTATCTGCGGGTAGTTGGCGTTGTCGTAAGGCAACGTCGGCACCTGCGTATAGAGCGTGAAGATGCCCGCCGTGCGATTGTACGAATCGCGCCACTGCTCTACGTATACGCCCCCGTTGGCTGTGTGGTACTTGAGCGTCCAGATGAAGTAATTGCAGTCGGGGGTTTGGTAGCGGAACAGGTAGCGTGGCGCAGCCCCAAACTGTCCGGCGGGTGGTGCCGGGCACAAAAATTGGTCGTTGTGGACCCCGGACGAAGTTGGGTTGCTGGCCAGTCCAAAGTATTCGATGTGGCCCGTGCAGGTGGCTGGCCAAGCACCGATGGCCAAATCAGCCAGCACATCAAATCCCGCTTTGCTTTCGGGGTTGTTGCGGCGCAGTTGCAGCGCCAGGCCCTCCTTCGCATCCAAGTCCCACTGAATGGTCAATTCGGCGTGTTCGTTGGCGTCGAGGCTGCCGTCGGGAAAATTGGTGGCGGGGGCACCGTCGATGGCAATGGCTCCTTCTACGTGCCAGTACACGTCCTTGCTGCCGTCGGGCATTTCGCGGGTGTAAAGGTATTTCCGGCCGGGCTCGGCGGGTTGGGTTTCGCCGTTGATGCGGTACCCATCCGCACTGGTCGAGGTGCCGCTGGCGGGCGACATGGCGGCGCTCGTGGCGGCGTTTGGGCTTTGGCCACTTTGCGCCGAAGACACCAAAGAGCCGCTAGTCATGGCACAACACAGGATTAAGAACCTGAAATAGTACCCCCCCCCCATTTTTGTAGAACTTTTTCATTGCTTTGGTTTTCATTTAGTTGATGACAGGGCAATAGTAGTGCAAAACTTTGACATTTTAATCGCGACGCTTTTTTAGGAAAATGGCTCGGAAGCCAAGTACCCGAAACGCCGGCGCAGCCCGCCCCTCGTCGGCAGCCAAGAGCCGGTAAGCGGCCTGGGCGGTTGCTTTGCATCCGCATTACTTTATTGTCGCCCCGCCCCATGCTGCGCAAAGCCCGCTTTCAGTTCCTGCTCGACTACTTTCTTACCCACTTTCCGGCCCCGGAAACGGAGCTGCGCTACGCCAGCGCCTACGAGCTGGTGGTGGCCGTGGTGCTGAGTGCCCAATGCACCGACAAGCGCGTGAACCTGGTGATGCCCGCCCTCACGGCGCGTTTTCCGACGCCCGCGCACTTGGCCGCCGCCACGGCCGAGGAGGTGTTTCCCTACATCCGCAGCGTGTCTTATCCGAACAACAAGGCCAAGCACTTGGCGGGCCTGGGCCGGGTGCTGACGGAGGAATTCGGCGGCGAAGTGCCCAGCACCATCGAAGAGTTGCAGCGCCTGCCCGGCGTGGGCCGCAAAACGGCCAACGTGGTGGTGTCCGTCATCTACAACCAACCGGCGATGGCCGTCGATACCCACGTGTTTCGGGTGTCGCGGCGGCTGGGGCTGGTGCCGCTCACCGCCACCACGCCGCTGGCCGTGGAGAAGGGGCTGATGCGGCACATTCCGACGGTGCTGGTGCCCAAGGCTCACCACTGGCTTATTCTGCACGGGCGTTATACCTGCGTGGCGCGCTCGCCGAAGTGCAGCGTGTGCCCGCTGACGGCGGCTTGCGCCTTTTATGCCAAGCACACGGGGGCGGTGGCCGCCGGTAGTTGATTGGCTGGGCGGACTGGAATAAATCGACCCAATTCGTACCTTAGTCCCATGACTACCCCTGCTTTGCACCCGCGCATCACCCTCGACCCCGCCATCTGCCACGGGCAGCCCACGGTGCGCGGCCTGCGCTACCCGGTGCAAAACGTGCTCGAATACCTGGCCTCGGGCATGACGGAGGCCGAAATCCTGGCCGACTACGAAGACCTGGAAGCCGAAGACCTGCGGGCCTGCCAGGCCTACGCGGCCGATGTGCTGCACGTGCGGTCGGTGTACCGGCTGGCCTCGTGAGCCGCCCCGCACCGCTACGGCTGCTGGTCGATGCCCAGCTGCCCCGGCAGTTGGCCCGATTTCTGGCCTTTCATGCCGGCTGCGACTGCCTGCACACCCTCGACCTGCCCGCCGCCAACCGCACCCAGGACGGCAGCATCGCCCGCCTGTCGGTGGCCGAAAAGCGGGTGGTGATTACCAAGGATGCCGATTTCGTGAACAGCTTTTTGCTGCACGGCCAGCCCCACAAGCTGCTGCTGGTATCGACGGGCAACATCAGCACCCCCGATTTGCTGGACTTGTTCCGCCGGTTTCTGCCGCAGCTCACCAACCTGCTCACCCATCATTCTTACGTGGAATTGTCGCGCACTTTGCTCGTCACGCACCGGTAAGCGCCCGCCCCTGCCCGGCCGGGGGGCTGCCCGAAGACGGTGATTCGGCGGCGGCAGACGTGGGAAAATTTGCTGGAGGGGCAGGCGTAGGATTGAGAAATTTTGCCCCATTAAGTAAGTGTGCCATTTGGCTTAAATAGAAACCGACATGAACCTACCAACGCTTGTAAGAAAGGTGAATCTAGCTTTAGCTGATTTAGGAAGCAAAGACCTCCACCTGCTCGAAAAAGATTTACATGAGCGTACCATCGCCCATCAATTCGCCCTTTATTTAGGACGTCGGTTTAGAAATCATCAGGTGGATTGCGAATACAATGGCAACGTCGCTAGTGAAGGTGGCAGGAAAATACTGTATGAAATAAAGCACCATTTGCAGAAGCCAAATCGGAGAATTCTGGACGAAAGCATCAGGTCTGGAAATGAAGACCAAGCAGAGCCTATTAGAGTGTTCCCCGACATCATTGTTCACTGTAGAGGCGATAATGACCACAATTTGCTGGCCATTGAGATTAAAAAATCATCAAACACGCGCCATCAAGAATTTGATAAAAAGAAACTAAAGGCTTTTACATCTGACAGGTGCGAATTCAAGTATGATTTCGGGCTGTTTTTGGAAATTGGGGTAGGGGGCCGCTCGTTAACAAACAGATTGGAATGGTATGAAAACGGCTTGGCGCTATCGCCATTACCACCGCAATAGCACGGTTACAATTTTATCTGCAGTCAAAAATCCACGGGACTGCCAATCCTTTGCAGCAGGATTGCTGAAAGCTCAGAAAAAAATGTGTTCCGTTTCTAAAAACTGTTATTTTTGACAACTTTTAGAACCGTTGACCCCAGCCGAAAATCATGCTTGATTTCATTACGAACCTACTACCACGGCTGCGTCAATTCAGTCAATCGCTGGACTACACAGAATTATTTGCGGATAAGCCGTGGGTATTGTTGGACGAGGACGGCCAACAACAAACATCCATTTTTCAGCGGGGTGGCAAGCTGATAATGTCGTTGGACGGCAAGGTGCAAATGGGCACTTGGGAATACATCGCCGCCGCCCAAAGCCTCTTAATTGACCGGGGCGCAGACCAACTACTGTTAAACCACTTCTTTTTTACGGAAGCTTTACTAGTGCTGGCACGTGATGGCCGGGCAGAAAGCAAATTCGTGTTAGCAAACAAGCTTCTCATTCCTGATTTGGACATTGGTAAGCACCTACGGGAATTGGAAGTTCGGCAAGCCATTCAGTTGAAAAATCCAGCGGCCTTAGTTGCTCCTCGTCGATTAAACCAATTATCCATCAAAACGACCGACGGAATAGAGTTGCTGTTTTACTGCTTGGGCAAATTTGTATCGAAGGGCGATTCTGTGCACCTAAATGAAGCACCTGCGCCTAATGGCCGATATGTTACTGAAAGAATTTGGGGTATGGACGTTAAAGATGGGTTTATACAATCCATCTTCTGGCCTAAGAAATACCAGCTTAAAACCGGAGGAGAAGTTACCGTAGATTGTGTTCAAAAAGAAATAGGTCCTACAATTAACGACCAAATATTTTCGAGTGATGAGTTCCTTCGTTCAAAGAATGGGCGTCCCCTTGAGGATGGAAAATATAATCTGGTGGGCGAAGGGAAGGTCAGGGTAGTGAAAGGACGAATTGATTCGTTTCCTCTGTTTTAACTCCTACCCTTTGGCCGCCCCACAGCCCCTCATACAACCCAATATGCCCCCTGGGGCGGCCCCACAGGCCCTATTGATACCCAATGCCCCCGCTGGGGCCGCCCCAGCCCTCATCTTGAAACCCGATTGGGCCGCTGAGGCGGCCCCAACGGTCGTGTTTAAACCGAATGTGCCCCGTGGGGCGACGGAGGTGTAGGAATTATGAAAAAAGCTGCCGACCTTTCAGCTGTTTAGTTACATAACCCTTTGAACAAACTGCCAATGTCACCCAACAACTCCGGCGATTCGGCCGCCAACCAGTCGAACAACGACATCA
This sequence comes from Hymenobacter sp., assembly GCA_025356245.1. Classification (GTDB taxonomy): domain Bacteria; phylum Bacteroidota; class Bacteroidia; order Cytophagales; family Hymenobacteraceae; genus Hymenobacter. The sequence goes on along the minus strand of JANXUO010000664.1, from coordinate 176 downwards.
ACTACACGCCAAGCCTGCCCTTGGGGCAATTGGAGCTGGCCACCCTGGGCCTGGGCGTGGCCAAGTTCTGGAAAACCTCCGAACTGGGCGACTTGCTCTGGAAAACCAAGGCGGCGTTTCTCATCCAGGCGCAAGCCTATTTCGACAGCCTCGACACGAGCGACGCGGCCAGCGAC
>JANXUO010000663.1 GCA_025356245.1 Hymenobacter sp. | reverse complement strand
GCGTGGTACTGGCGCTGCTCGCCCGAGACAATCATGTCGGCTTGCAGGGCCAGGTCGCCCTTGGCAAGGTTGAGGCCGGCCGTTTCATGAGCCGGCTCAATGGCCCGGAACACGGCGAAGTAGTCGTTGAGGAAAATGGTGTCGCCCACGCTCAGCACCGATTCTTTGGCCTCGCTCCAGGGCTTCTCTTTGCGCGGGTCGAGCACCGAGCTGATGTGGGTGTAGATGTCGTGGCCCGCGGCCCCATCGCCACCGGCGGTAAAACCTACTACAAAACCGGCGACACCCTCGAAATCCTACCCGAAAACACTTACTACCGAGTAGCTTACAAGGATAAAAAATCGGGCGAGGACTTCGTGCTCTTCCCCCGCGCCCAGGTAAACGAGGAGATGGGTGGCCTGCTGGCTTCGCCCTCCATCAAGAAATACTGGGGCCACGACATCTACTCCCACATCAGCTCTGTGCTGGACCCGCGCAAGGAAAAGCCCTGGACCGAACCCAAGGAACACACCTTGAGCGTGGGCGATACCATCTTCCTCAACGACTATTTTGCCGTGTTCCGGGCCATCGAGCCCGCCCACGAAACCGCGGGCCTCAACCTCAAAAAAGGCGACATTGCCCTGCAAGCCGACATGATTGTGTCGGGCGAGAAGCGGCAGTACCACTGCCACCCCGTGTTTGTGGTGCGCGACCGCATGGTGGGCCGCCTGCCCGACGAGGTGGAGGACCTCGGCGTGCGCCTCAGCCTCAACGCCATCGACCCGGTGAAGGGCAAGTTCACCTTCGGCGTCAGCACCGCGCAAAAGGACTACATCATCCTCAAAGCCGCCGAAAAGCCCTTCATCAACCTGCTCTGGAGCGGTACGCTGCTCATGGCGCTGGGCTTTGGGCTGGGCCTGCGGCAACGCAAGGGCAAGCAGGCCGCCGATGCGCCACTAGCGGCCCCACCTGCTACGCAGGCGGCCTAGTAGCTACTGCAACTACCTGGCCGTGTAGCTCCAGCTGCGCGGTACACCGGCCCAACCCAAAAGCACAAAAAAAGGCCGCCCAATTGGGCGGCCTTTTTTATTGTCAATTCTTGATTGTGAATTACTTCATAATCGAGAGTTGCTGCTGCATGTACTCGGCCCCGTTGCGGACTTTCAGCGTGTAGATGCCGTTGGCGAGGTTGCTCAGGTCGAGCTGGTTCGAGAAATTGTCTTTGGCTGCGCCGGCGTACACGCGCTGGCCAAGCATGTTGGTCACTTCTACCTGCAGGGCCTCCTTGGCGTTGGCACCGTGAATTTCGAGGTTGAAGCTACCCGTGTTCGAAGGGTTTGGGAAGATGCTCACGGCGCGGTTCATGGCGTCGGAGGTGGCCAGTACGGCCGTAATGGTCACGTCGTCAACGGCCAGGAAGAGTTGGTCGGGGTCGCTGAAAGCGTGGAAGCCGATGTACTTGGGGCCAGTGGTGGCGGGCACGATGTCGGCCACAACGGGCGTCGAGGCATTGGTGGCCTGGGCGTACGTTGGCGACGAGATGGCCGTATTGCTGTAGAGCAGGTTGGTCTGGTCGGCAGGGGTGGTGGTGCTGCCGTACTTTACTTCCAGCTTCTCAACAAACGTGGAGCGCTGGCCTTTATACCAGAACGCCAGCCGGTAGCGGCTGCCCGCCTGGAAGCGGATGGCGGGCAGGAAGAACCAGTCGTCGCCGCCATCAGTGCCGTTGCTGTTCACGAAGTACACCATGGCGTTAGGCGCCGAACGGGCCAGGTTCACCGTTACCGGCTGGCCAGCCTGCGTAATCTGCACGGTGCTGGCAATGCCCCAGGTGTTGGAGTCGTTGTTGCTGTCGAGCACCGTAACCCCGCAGGGCAAGTCCTGGCCGCGGGTCACGGTGTCGAAGTTCTGAGAGTAGGGGAAGGTGCTGACAATCGGCGGTGTGCAAGGCGTGCTGAAGAACAGCGGGCCGGCCAGCTGGCTGCGGTCGTTGGCGCCGCACAGCACGCGCACATACACATCGTAGCCCGTGTTGGAAGTCAGGCCGGTGAGCGTGTAAGGCGAGGCCGTGAAGGTGGGCGTAGTGGGGCTGATGGCCGTGGGCGTAGTGCCGGCAGGCACGTACACAATCTGGTAGCCCGTGGCGTTGGTAGGGCCAGTGAAGCTGATAACGGCCGACGTGGTGGTGACGGCACCCAGCGCAATGTTGGTGGCCGTGGGGCAGGTGGCGGGGGAAGCCGTCACGCCTTCCAGCATGTAGCGGTAGATGTTGGTGGTGGCCGTGTTGAGGGCCGGAGTAGGTGCCGCTGGTGGAGTAGCCGTAGCCGAACCCGTAAAGTAAGCGCCGGGGCGGTTCGGGTTTTCGCTCTGCACACCCATCAGGAAGAACTGGGGCGTGGCAGCGGTGGCAGCCACCGTGGCCATGCCCACGATA
>JANXUO010000628.1 GCA_025356245.1 Hymenobacter sp. | reverse complement strand
CTCTCGTCAATCCAGACGCCGCCCACAAGCAGCGGATAAAGAAGCTGACGAATTTCAGGGTCGTTCAAGCGCGTGACGGGCAGGTCGTTGTCCGACGTTATTTGCGACGGGCCATTACCTTTTCCACCGCACGTACGATGGCCGTTTCCGTCAGACCGTATTTTTCCATGAGCTGGTCGGGCGTCGCGCTTTCGCCGAAGCTGTCGTTTACGGCCACCATTTCGAGGGGCAGAGGCTCTTCGCGGGCCAGGAGCTGGGCAATGCTGTCGCCGAGGCCGCCGTTCATCTGATGCTCTTCGGCCGTGACCACGCAGCGGGTTTTGCGGGCCGAGGCGAGGATGGCCGCCGCATCAAGCGGCTTGATGGTGTGAATGTTGATTATTTCGGCGTTGATGCCCTTGTCGGCCAGCAGCTTACCAGCCAGGATGGCTTTCCACACCAGGTGCCCGGTGGCGAAAATGCTGACGTCGGCGCCCTCGTTGAGCAACACCGCTTCGCCGATAACAAATTTTTGGTCGGCGGACGTGAAGTTGGGTACTACGGGGCGGCCAAAGCGCAGATACACCGGGCCTTCGTGGTCGGCAATGGCGATGGTGGCGGCCTTGGTCTGATTAAAATCGCAGGGATTGATGACGGCCATGCCAGGCAGCATCTTCATCATGCCCAGGTCTTCCAAAATCTGGTGCGTGGCCCCGTCCTCGCCTAACGTCAGGCCGGCGTGGGAAGCGCAGATTTTCACATTCTTGCCCGAGTAGGCAATGCTCTGGCGAATTTGGTCGTACACCCGCCCGGTGCTAAAATTGGCAAACGTGCCGGTAAAGGGAATTTTGCCGCCAATGGTCATGCCCGCCGCTACGCCCATCATGTTGGCCTCGGCAATGCCCACCTGAAAGAACCGCTCCGGGAAATCCTTTTTAAAGGCATCCATTTTGAGCGAGCCGGTGAGGTCGGCGCAGAGGGCCACCACGTTGGGGTGGGTTTGGCCAAGTTGGTGCAAGCCCGCGCCAAAGCCGCTGCGGGTATCTTTTGATTCGGTGTAGGGGAAGTCTTTCATGGAAATTAAATGGGGGCCGCAAGCGGCCAAGCTTTGCAAAGAAAGGGGCTATTGCCGGGCGTATTTTTGATGTCGATAGGTGCGTAGCGCTTCGTTAGCAGCACGGTCCTGCGGATGGTGGATTTGGTTAACCATTAGTTCGACCAGTTGGGGGTCATAGCTGTATAACTGATGTATCAACGTTTCGGAAGAAACAAAAAGCATCAGCCCACCAAAAATCGCCACAATCAATGCCCTCCAATTGATGTGCCCTCTTGTTGCCCAAATAAGCACAAAAAACGCCAGCAGTGGTAGCCCAACCCGCAACATTGCTTCGCCTCCATCCCAAAACATCGATTTAAATAAAATTCCGAGGAGGACGACGGCGCTAGAGATGGACATGACCTTAGGAGGAAGCAAATCCAGAAAAAAGGACTGCTCCCCTGCAACAGGTAATGCATTTTCCCTCTCGATATGCTGCTCAGTAGAATTCATTTCATCCGAGGATTTACGTGGCTCGAATGCCCGAAGAAAACTAGTGATAGCCAGAGTCGCGAGGCCATTTATTAATATTGTTTCAAATCGGCCGACGTGCGTCCATGCGAGTACTATGGCCGTTATGGCAACTAATAAGCTTATCTTTTCGAGCTTAGGTAACACCAAGCCATAGAAAAAGCTGCCTTTGAATTCATTTGCTTCCATTCCTACTTCCCAAAAATAGCCACCGAACTCGTCTGCCCGCTGCGAATGCTAAAATTGCGCACGTCGGTAAACTTGCTGCCATTCGAATTTTTACTCCTAAAAACTAATCGGTAAGCCCCTGGCTGCATGGGCAAATTTACTTTGCTGCTGCCGCCGTCGGGCAAAGCATACAGCCAGGTTTGCGATTCATCGTCGTTGAGGCGATAAACGGAGCCGTAGCCTTTGAGGTCGGTGGTGATATTGAGGGTACCGGGAGCAGGGTACGTGACGACGGCATCCTGGCCTTGCTTGATGACGAGGCGGCGCACGAGGCGCGGCAGCGTCAGCACTTCCACTTCGTAGGTGCCGGCCAGCAGCTTCTGGCGGCTGCCAAAGGGCAGCGACACCACCGTGCCGGCCGCATTGCGCACCACCGCCGACATGGTGCCGTAGGGATTGGGCGTAAGCTGCGGGCTTTGCAGCACCAGCGTGCCCTGGGGCGTTTTGAAATTGAGGACGTTGGCCGTACCGGGCTTAATGGCCAGGTTTTTCTGGCGCACCGGCGGCAAGGTGTTTATTTCCAGGTCGTAGCTCTGGAGGGCGTCAATGTCGAGCACGTCGGCCTTGCCCTGAGCATCGCGGTAATGCACGTAGTTGTATTCGGGCTGGTCGGTGACGTTGTTAATGAACGTCATGTTCACGTTACTTTCGACGGGCCGGCCGGTTTCATCGGTGAGATTGATGGCGACGGTGGTTTTGCTGAGAGTTTTGGCAATCACGTCGTTCATCACCGTCCGAAAGGTCTTGACTTCGGCGGCGTTGTAGTACTGGCCCAGGCATTCGAGCTGCTTACCAAAATCTTTTTCGGCCCCAATGCCAATGACGAAAGGCTTGAGAAAGATGTGCTTACGCTGCAAAGCCACGGAAGCCGCGCAGGGGTCGGCGTTGCACGATTCGAGGCCGTCGGTGACGAGTAGCAGCACGTTGCGCGAGGCTTTATCGGTCGGGAAATCGTTGGCCGACTCCATTAGCGAGTAGGTGATGGGCGTGTTGCCCCGCGCCTTGAGCGTGGCAAGCTTATCCTTGATTGCCTTGGCGTTGCGGGGCGCGAAAGGCACTTCAAGGCGCGAGTCTTCGCAATTTTTCTCGGAGTTGTCGTGCTGATGCCCGTACACGCGCAGGCCCAGCTCCAGGTTGGGGTAGGCGTTGAGGGAGTCCACCATTTTACTCAACATCCGCTTGGCCACGTTCCAGCGGGGCTGCCCCTCCCAGAGGGCCATCATCGAACCCGAGGCATCGAGCAAAAACAAGATGCGGGTAATTTTAGGCTTTTCGACCGGGGCGTTTTGAGCGCGGGCGCTCAACCCAAAACCGAGTAAAACAACCAGCAAAATCAATCCGTGAAATTTCATCACCAAAACAAATTAAATTTCACAAACCAAAAATTCAATTAAAAAACCCCAGCCCAAATTAAAATGAATTCGCCATCAAAAAAATCAGCGAAATCATTTTAAATCAATTTAAAAATCAGTGATGAATAATCACCCGCCTGCTCTACCAGCAATTGTTGCAAAGCGGTTTCGAGTTGGGCGTCGTTGGGGGCCACGCCGTGCCATTTGTGCGAGCCCATCATGAAATCGACGCCGAAACCCATTTGGGTATCCATCAAAAACATAACGGGGCGGCCTTTTCCGGTGGCGGCCACGGCTTCGTCGAGCAGCGGCAGCAGGGCATCGAAATTGTTGCCGTCGCCTTCGAGCACATGCCAGCCGAAGGCCTCAAACTTGGCCCGCAGGTTGCCGAGGCCCCCAATCTCGTCGGTCGAGCCGTCGATTTGCTGGCCGTTGCGGTCCACGATGCCCACGAGGTTGTCGATTTTGTGGTGGGCAGCGTAGAGAATGGCCTCCCAGTTCTGGCCTTCTTCCAGCTCGCCGTCGCCCATCAGCACGAACACGCGGCGCGGGTCGGCGTTGAGCTTTTTGGCCTGGGCAGCCCCGCAGGCCACGCTCAGGCCCTGGCCCAGTGAGCCGGAGGCGATGCGCACGCCGGGCAGGCCCTCGTGGGTGGTGGGGTGGCCTTGCAGGCGCGAGTCGAGCTTGCGAAAGGTGGCCAACTCGCTCACGTCGAAGTAGCCCGACCGCGCCAGCACCGAATAAAACACTGGCGAAATATGCCCGTTGGACAGAAAAAACAGGTCTTCGCCCGCGCCATTCATGCTGAAGGGCTGGGGGTTGTGCTCCATTACCTTAAAGTAGAGGGCCACCAGCAAATCGGTGCAGCCGAGCGAGCCGCCGGGGTGGCCCGAATTCACGGCGTGCACCATGCGCACGATGTCGCGGCGCACCTGAGCGGCCATTTGCTGAAGCTGGGGCGTGGTGAGGGCGGCCTTGGGAGCGGCGGAAGTAGTGGCGGCGGAAGTCGCGGGAGCAGTCATTGTACTAGTTGGGTTGGGAGCAAAGGTAAATCACCGATTGGCGCTGATTTTTTTGATTTCGCCGAATGGCCGGGGTTGGGGTAAGGCCGCATTGGGCCAAACCTTGTCAGCAACACAGTCAAGCCGCAATCAAAATTTAGAACCTCCCATCAATCTACCTTGCAAATAAATACTTAGCCAAGAAGTTGAGCCGTGTGCTCCTTGGTGTCGGGGCGCTTGATGACGCGCTCGATAAGGCCGTTTTCATCAATCAAAAACGTGGTGCGGACGATGCCCATGTAGGTTTTACCGTAGTTTTTTTTCTCCTGCCACACGCCGTAGGCCGTGGCAATGGCCTTGTCGGGGTCGGGCAGCAGCGGGAAGGGCAGCTCGTATTTGAGAGCAAATTTCTGGTGCGAGGCAGCAGTGTCGATGCTCACCCCCACCACCTGCACGTTGCGGGCGGCAAGCTCGGCTTGGTGGTCGCGCAGGTTGCAGGCCTGGGCGGTGCAGCCGGGGGTATCGTCTTTGGGGTAAAAGTAGAGGGCTACTTTTTTGCCGCGCAGGCTACTCAGGCTGACGAGGTTGCCGTGTTGGTCGGGGG
>JANXUO010000610.1 GCA_025356245.1 Hymenobacter sp. | reverse complement strand
TCGATGTTGCCCGCGGCCTTAGCCAGCAGCTTCTTGCTGGCCGCTTCCAGGGTCAGGTCGCGGGTGACGGCCGTGAGCACCAGCTCCTTTTGGGCTTTGAGGGCAATGCCCTCCTTCACGGCCTCAACCGTCGCATTGTTTTGGGCCGTCAGCGAAATGTCCCCGCCCGCGCGCAGCGCAATATTTTTCTTGGCTTCCAGGGTAATGTCGCCCCCGGCCGAGAGGAAAATGGGCCCTTTGGTGACAATGGACACGCTGCCGTCGCCCTTAAAGTCGACCTGAATCGCGGTGCTCTTGTTGTTGGAATTCGAGAGCAGGATGGATTGCGCCCCCTGCGTATCCACCATCACCACCTTGTTGCCGCCGGCCGTCTGCAGGCCCTTGAGGTGATTGTTGGCTGTAGTGTATTTGGCCCCCTGCGGAAGTAGAATCAATGGTCATTTAGTACTGGTACATGCCGGCCTCAGTCCTCGCTGAGTACCTCGACCGTGCTTTTGGTGAGCAGAATTTCCTTGGCCTCGTTTTTCAGCGTCAAGGTTGCTTTCTGAAAAGGTTTGTCGAGGGTGAAAAATAAGGTGATGGGGCTTTTCGGGCTGAGCTGGAGCAGGGCCTGGAAGGCGGCCTGCGTTTCGGCCTCGTCAAAAGCCTTGACCCGCACCACATAGCGGGTGCCGTGCTCGGCCGTGCCGTAGAAATGCAGGCCCGTGGGGCGGGGTTTGGCGCTGGGCCGCAGGATGAGGTCGCGGTAGGCGTCGAGGCCCTCGCGGGTGAGCGGGTTGCGGGTGCGCTCGGCGCTGGTGTAGTAGGCCACGTAGCGGTAGAGGGGAAACGGCACGTTGAAGGCCACCTGCCAGGGGTAGGTTTTGAGGTAGTCGTCCCACTTCTTCGAAGTGAGCGTGCCAGCCTTGATTTCAGCCTGCACGGTGGGCGGCAGCTCAGCGCGGGTATTGCGCACCATCAGGGCACGGTCGGTGCGGCCGTAGTAGCGCTCAAACTGGGCGGGGGTGGGAGTGAAGGCGGCGGCCTGGAAACGGCCAATGAGGGTTTGGTTGCCGCCGGTGAGCCAGACGACGACCCCGCCCTTGGGCAGCACGCACACGGTGAGCTCGTTGTAGGTGACCTGTTTCTTCTTTTCGATGTCCCAGGAACCTTGCTTGAGCAGGTGGTAGATTTTTTCCTGGGGCAGGGCGAACTGGCCCTGATAAAACGTGTCCTCGGCGTAGGCGAACCAGGTCAGGCTCAGCCGCTCGGGGGCCGGGTGGCGGTCGTCGCCCGAGGAGGCCGTCGTGCCCGAGGCACCCCAGTTTCCTTCCAAGGTATGGCCGCCGGGCACGCCGAAGCCCGAGCCATCGGAGCAGGTAAAGGTTCCGCCCTGGATGGTGACCCAGTAGCCGTCGGCCGCGCAGGGGCCGGCCGTGAGGATGAATTTTTCGGTTTGGACAGCGGACATAGGGCGGGCAGTGCGGGGAATTGTACGCTGCCCGCAGGTGGCCGAGGCTAGCAGCAAAGCCGGCAGCGGCAACAGGCGCGTGAGAAAAAGGCGAAAGCTCATGAGTGGGAAACCAAGCAATTAAGAAAGCGGATTAACCCACAAAGACCAACCGGTGGGGGTGGTGCTCCAGGCGGCGTTCGGCCATGCCGGGACGCCCGTCGTTGAGTCCTTGGATGCCTGTGCTGGCCGAGCGGTGCAGGTAGCGGTTGCGCGTGTGCTTGGCTACCTCCAGCGACACCTTCACTGGTTCAGGTTTGGGAGTAGGAATCGGGCTGTTTTCAAAAGGGAGAGTAGGGTCGTCAGGGAAGCAGAGGACGTGTCGGCCCTGTTGGCCGTGGTCGCCGGCTTGCTTAACAATGGCCTGCTGTACTGGCTGCAAAGCGTGGTCGGCTGCTAGAGTATACTTTTCGAAACGACTACCAACTGCCAGCGGCTCAAGTTTCATATCTGATTTGGCGGCGTATTCCGCCATTAGACCAAGGGCAATAAACTGGTACTCCCAGGTCAGGTCGCAACGACGGCCAACACTCTTGTGCGTCGTATAGAGCAAATAGCCCGTTTCGGGGTCGTATACGGGATGGCTCGTGCGCGTAATCTCCTCGGAGCGGTACCAGCCCTGCTCAATCAGGGTGAGGCGTTCTTCGTCCAGCAGGTGGCGCTCCTCTTCATCAGTCACCTCGCCGTAGCTGCCGCCCACATCGGAGTGCACGCCGGGTAACACCAACTCGTAGCCCACGCCGACCTGAATCGAGGAGGTAATGTCGGTGACGGAGAAATTCTGGCGATACTCGTTGCCCGCCACTAAATGCACCATTTTGGTGGGGACGCTGCTCAGGTCCAGACCCAAGCCATCCACGTCGCTGCCGAAGCCCACGCCTACGCCATAAGAGGAAACAGTATCGAAAACCCCCACAAACTTGATAATAACTTCAGCATCAGGACACCCAAGTTGAGCAGCCAGTGGGGTTTGAGCGTGCATCAGCGAGACGAAGTGTCGGGCTGCCGTCGCCCCTCGACTAAAGCCAAATACATCAATCGTT
>JANXUO010000605.1 GCA_025356245.1 Hymenobacter sp. | reverse complement strand
GTCCGGGCCGCCCAACTGCGGTTTCGCACCGGCGAAACCGCCCGGCTGGAAGTTGCCACGGCCCTGGTGCAGCAGGGTGAAACCCGCCTGCGCCTGGCCCAGGCCCGCACCGAGCAGCAAGTGGCCGAGCGGCAGCTCCAGGCCCTATTACAAAGCCCGCAGCCCCTGGCCGTGGCCGACAGCACCCTGGCCCCGCTGCCGCCGCCCTACCCGGCTACCACCCCCGACACCGCCGCCCTGGCCCGCAGCCTGCTGGCCCAGGTGCTGCGCCAGCAAGTAGCAGTGGCCCAGGCCGAAACCCGCGTGGTGCAGGCCCAGGGCAAGCCGGGCCTGAGCGTCGGCTACTTCAACCAGTCCATCATCGGCCCGCAGGTGGTGGACGGCAGCACCCGCACCTACGGCGCCGGCGACCGGTTCCAGGGCGTACAGGCCACGGTGGCCGTGCCCCTGCTGCGGGGGCCGCAACAGGCGCGGGTGCAGGCCGCCCGCATTCAGGAGCAAGTGGCCCAAACCGGCTACGCCCGCTACCAGGCCGAGCTATCGGGCCGGGTGGATGCCCTGCGCTTGCAGCTGGCCGGGCAGCAGCAGCGCCTGCTATTCTACCAGCAAACCGGCCTGCCCCAGGCCGCCATCATCACCCGCGTGGCGACGCTGGCCTTTAAGGCCGGCGAAAACGGTTACGCCGAATACCTCCTCAGCCTGGACCGCGCCCAGCGGCTGCGCCTGGATTACCTGGACGCGCTGCTGCAACACAATCAGACTGTTATCGAGCTGGATTATTTGCTAAATCCCGGCGAATGAGCCGCGAAAGCACAATCCCGAAACCTTCTCTTTTTCAACTGACCTCTCCCATGCCCTCCTTTATTCATAAAATCCTCTTTTTTAGCTTGCTGCTCGGGACTGGCTGCCACGGCCGCGACCAGCCGGCCGCTGAAACAGCTACTTCTTCCACCCCGGCCGTGGCCCCCGACAGCAGCGCCGCCCCCACCGACCAGGTGCGCCTCTCGGCCGACGAACAACAACTGGCCGGCATCCGCACCGGTCCCCTTGAGCAGCGGGTGTTGGGCGGGGGCCTGAAAGTGAACGGGGTACTCGACGTGCCGCCCGACCAACTCGTATCCATCAGCGCCCCGCTGGGCGGCATCGTGGAGCGCACGTCGCTGCTGCAAGGCACCCAGGTGCGCCGGGGGCAGGTGCTGGCCGTCATCCGCAACCCCGAGTTCATTCAGCTTCAGCAAAGCTACCTCGAAACTCAAAGCCAGCTACGCTTCGCCCAGGCCGAACTGGCGCGGCAGCGCGAGCTGGTGGCCCAGGAAGTGGCTCCGGCCAAAAACCTGCAACGCGCCCAGGCCGAGTACGGCACCCTGCAAGCCCAGGCCGCCGGGCAAGTGGCCCGGCTCCGGCTGGCTGGCCTGCCGGTGGGCACCCGCCCATTTGCCAGCACCGCCACGCTACGGGCCCCGAAAGCGGCCTTCGTGAAAGCGGTGAACGTGACCGTGGGCCAGAGCGTGACGCCCACCGATGCCCTGTTCACGCTCGTGGACCCCGACCATCTGCACGTCGAGCTGACCGTGTTTGAGAAGGATGTGCCGCAGCTCCGCAAAGGCCAGCGCATCCGCTTCACGGTGCCCAACGACAGCGCCGCCGAACGCACGGCCTCGGTGTACCTCATCGGCCGCACCGTGGACGAGCAGCAGCGCACCGTGCGGGTTCACGGCCACCTCGACCGCGAAAACGACCCGGCCCTACTGCCCGGTATGTTCGTGCGGGCGGTGGTCGAAACCAGCACCCGCCGCGTACCGGCCTTGCCCGACCCGGCCGTGCTGGATTACGAAGGCAAGCAGTACGTTTTCCGGCAGGAGCCGGGGGCCAACCCGCCCGCTTTTCGGCTGGTGGAGGTGCGCCGGGGTGCCCAGGCCGGGGGCTACAGCGAGGTATTTATTCCGGGGGCCGCCGATGCAGCGGCCCGCTACGTCACGGCAGGGGCTTATTCGCTCCTCAGCAAACTCAAAAATTCAGCCGACGAGTAGGGGATGCCCGTTGCCGCATTCTTTCATTCGTATTGCCTGCCAACTGTCTCATTCCTCTAACCATTCCGAATGGCTTCTTCCTCCATCCTTACCCCGTTCCGCAGCCTGCGCAACCCCGTGTTTGCCCGCCTCTACGCGGCCCAAACCACCTCGCTGCTGGGCGATGCCCTGACCTGGGTGGGCCTGGCGCTGCTGGCCTTTGAGCTGGGGGGCCGCCAGTCGGCCCAGATTCTGGCCTTCGCCCTCACCTTGCGCGTCACGGCCTTTGTGCTGCTCTCGCCCCTGGCCGGGGTGCTGGCCGACCGCCTCAACCGCAAAACCATCATGGTGACGGCCGACGTGGTGCGGATGGTCGTCATCGGCCTGCTCCCCTTCGTGACAGAAGTATGGCAGGTGTACGCGCTGATGTTCACCGTCAATGCCTTCACCGCCTTTTTCACCCCCACCTTCCAGGCCACGCTGCCGGCCGTGACCACCGCCGACGAGCTGCCCGCCGCCCTGAGCTTGTCCAGCGCCACCAACGAATTGCTCGGCGTGCTGGGGCCGGGCATCGCCGCCGGGGTCGCCGCTTTTTTAGGGACGCGCAACATCTTTTTCATTGATGCCGCCACCTTTCTGGTGTCGGGGGTATTGATTTTCACGCTGCCGGCCCGCTTGCGTGCCGCCGAGGCAGCGGCCCCCGATGCGGCCCCCGCCGACGACCAGCGCGTAACCGTGGCCGCCGTGCTGGAAGGCACCCGTCTGCTCTGGAAAAACGCCGTGATGCGCTACGCCCTGCTGCTGGAGCTGGTGGCCGCCGTGAGCGGGGCGCTGATTCTGGTGAACACCGTGGGCCTGGTGCGCGGCCAGCTGCACCTGCCCGAATCCCGCTACGGCTGGGTGATGGCCGCGTTTGGCATCGGGGCCACCGCCGCCGCGTTGCTCGCGGGCGCCCTGACCAAACGCATTGCCCAAACCACCTTCGTGGTGCTGGGGGCCGTGCTGACCAGCGTGGCCGTGCTGCCCGCCAACCACGCCGGCCTCTGGCTGCTGATGGGGCTGTGGCTGCTGGCCGGAGCCGGGCAGAACGCCGTCAACCTCGCTACCCAAACCCTCATTGCCGAGCAAACCGACGCCGCCCACCAGGGCCGCGTGTACGGCGCTCACTTCGCCTGGAGCCACCTGTGGTGGGCCTTTGCTTACCCGCTGGCGGGCTTCCTGGGCCTTCACTTCGCGGCCCGCTCCTTCCTCTACGGCGGGGCGGTGGCCCTGCTGCTGCTGGCGGGCACCTGGCTGCTGGGCCGCCGCTCCATTGCTCCGCCTGCCCTAAATCCTTAACTTCCCATCCCATGCCCGACCCTACTTTCCCCAACCCCAACGAGCCGCTGCACACCGCCAAGCAGGTGCAGCCCGAAAACGTAGGGGCCCTCACCCGCGCCCAACTCACCCCCGAAGCCGCCGCCGCACCCCAGGGCCACGACGTGCCCGGCCACGACCACGGCGAGGCCGACCACGAAGGCCACGACCACGGAGGCCACGACCACGGCCCGGCCGGGGCCAGCCCCTACCTCGTACCCGGCCTCAGCTTGGCCCTGCTGCTGGCGGGCCTGACGCTGGACTACTACAAGGTGGGCTTTTTCGTCGGCTACGTGCGCCCCCTTTGGTACGGGCTGGCCTTCGTTCTCGTCGGCTGGAAGGTCGTCAAGGCCGCCATTCTCAGCATCCCTGGCGGCAACGTCTTCAACGAATTCCTGCTCATGTCCCTGGCCACCGTCGGGGCCTTTGCCATCGGCGAGTACCCCGAAGGCGTGGCCGTGATGCTGTTTTACACCGTGGGCGAGTTGTTTCAGGACGCGGCCGTGAACCGCGCCAAGCGCAGCATCCGCGCCCTGCTCGAAATCCAGGCTACCGAAGTAACCGTGCTACGCGGCGGCCAGAACCTGGTGCTTGACCCCCAGGCGGTGCTTGTCGGGGATGTGATGGAAATCAGGCCCGGCGAGAAGGTGCCCCTCGACGGCACCCTGAAAACCGGCCCGGCCAGCTTCAACACCGCCGCCCTCACCGGCGAGGCGGCCCCCCAAACCAAACAGCCCGGCGAGGTGGTGCTGGCCGGCATGATTAACCTCGACACCCTGGCCCAGGTGACGGTAACCGCCGCCTTCCAGGACACCAAGCTGGCCAAAATCCTGGCAATGGTGCAGGATGCCGTGGGCCGCAAGGCCAAAACCCAGCAGTTCATCACCAAATTCGCCCGCATCTACACGCCCATCGTGGTGGGCCTGGCCGTGTTGCTGGTGCTGGTGCCCGGCTTCGTGGTGGATGATTACGTGTTCCGCGACTGGCTTTACCGGGCGCTGGTGTTCCTGGTCATTTCCTGCCCCTGCGCCCTGGTCATCAGCATTCCGCTGGGCTACTTCGGCGGCATCGGGGCTGCTTCCAGGGCGGGCATCCTGTTCAAAGGCTCCAACTTCCTCGACGTGCTGCGCGAAATTGACACCGTGGTGATGGACAAAACCGGCACCCTCACCCAAGGCGTGTTTGCGGTGCAGCAGGTGCGGCCCGCCCCCGGCACCGACGCCGCCCAACTGCTGCGCCTGCTGGGTGCCCTCGAAGCCAAATCCACCCATCCCATTGCCAGGGCCGTCGTCGCCCACGTCGGCCCCGCCGCCGCCGGCGTCCCGGTCGAGGATGTCGCGGAAATACCCGGCCACGGCCTGCGCGGCCGGGTGGACGGCCGCGACGTGCTGGCCGGCAACACCAAGCTGCTCGCCAAGTTCAACGTCGCCTATCCCGCCGAAGTCGACCAGGTAGCCGACAGCATCGTGGTGGCCGCCATCAACGGCCACTACGCCGGCTACCTCACCGTGGCCGACGCGCCCAAGGAAGACGCCGCCCGCGCCATCCGGGAGCTAAAAGCCGACGGCATCACCAAGCTCGTCATGCTCTCCGGCGACAAAGACAGCATCACCCAGCGCGTGGCCAAAGAGTTAGGCATAGCCGAAGCCCACGGCGGCCTGCTGCCCGAAGACAAAGCCCGCTACGTGCAGCAATACCTGGCCGAAGGCCGCAAGCTCGCCTTCGTCGGCGACGGCGTGAACGACGCCCCGGTCGTGGCCCTGGCCGACGTGGGCATCGCCATGGGCGGCCTCGGCTCCGACGCCACCATTGAAACCGCCGACGTGGTGATTCAGACCGACCACCCCAGCAAGATTGCCACCGCCCGCCGCATCGCCCGCGCCACCCACCGCGTGGTGTGGCAAAACATCTGGCTGGCCTTCGCCGTGAAAGCCGTGGTGCTGGCCCTGGGCGCGGGCGGCCTGGCCACGATGTGGGAAGCCGTGTTTGCCGACGTGGGCGTGGCCCTGCTGGCCATCCTCAACGCCGTGCGCATCCAGCGGATGGATTTTACCAAGCCTTAAGTCCATGCTCCTCACCATCCCCACCGCCGTCACCCCGCCGTCCTGGCCCACCCTGCTGGGTTTCTCACTATTGCCTGCCGTGGTCATGGTGGCTGGTGCCGCCCTGGCCGTGTGGCGCACCCCCGGCCCGCAGCTTCGCAGCGCCATCCTGCACTTCGCCGCCGGGGTCATTTTCTCAGTCGTCGCCGTCGAGCTGCTGCCCGACATCGTGCAGCACCACGCACCCTACGAAGTGGCCCTCGGCTTCGGCCTCGGCGTGGCCGTGATGCTGGGCCTGCGCTACTTCACCCAGCGCCTGGAAAAGCAGGGTGAGGCTGCCGAAGCCGTTGCTCCAACCGGCCCCGCCCCGCTGCCCTGGGGCTTGCTGGTGGCCATCGGTATCGACATTCTCATCGACGGCCTGCTGCTCGGCATCGGCTTCGCCGCCGGAGCCAAGGAAGGCACCTTGCTGGCCATTGCCCTCACCATCGAGTTGCTGTCGTTGGGCCTGGCCACCGCCGTCGAGTTGCGCCAGGGCGGCCACGGCAAGGCCCGCGCCGTGGCCATCGTGGCCGGCACCTCGCTCATGCTGCTGGTGGGCGCGGGCATCGGCACCACCGTCCTGCGCGGGGCCATCGGCAACCTGCTCGAAATCGTGCTTTCCTTCGGCCTGGCCGCCTTGCTCTTCCTCGTCACCGAGGAGCTGCTGACCGAGGCCCACGAAGAAGCTGAAACCCCGCTGCTCACCCTGGCTTTCTTCGTCGGCTTCCTGTTGTTCCTTATTCTGGGCATGGTCGCCTAGCTTTCCCTGTCCCTTTCCGTTCTCCCCCATGCACCCCGTCGAAGTAGAATTAAACTTATTGCCCACTGGCCGTCACCTCGCTTTCGCCAAAGAAATGCTCGAAGTCGCCCACGTCTTCCGCCGCGCTGGCGGCGAGGCCAGTCCCTGGCAGCGCGTCGCCGTCAATGCCCGCTCGCCCTACCTCGACACCGACGTTTTCGCGCCCGGCACCTT
>JANXUO010000578.1 GCA_025356245.1 Hymenobacter sp. | reverse complement strand
GGCCACGCCGGGGCTGGCCCAAATGCCTGCCCCAGCGGCTACCGAAAGCAAAATGAAGGTGAAGGTCAAAATGCCTAAGCCACCCAAGAAAAGCAATAAGGACGAGGTAGTTACCATCACCACCTCGCAGGGTGTTATTCGCCTGCTGCTGTTCGAGGACACGCCCTTGCACAAGGCCAACTTCCTGCAAAAAGCCAAAAGCGGTTTTTACGACGGCACCACGTTTCACCGCGTCATAGAGGGCTTTATGGTGCAGGGCGGCGATGCCAACTCCAAAGATGCCGACCCCAACAACGATGGCATGGGCACCCCCACCGACCCCACCATTCCGGCCGAGCTTGGCCCTGGGCACCAGCATAATTACGGTGCCCTGGCCGCCGCCCGCATGGGTGGCCCCGCCGGTACGCCCAGCAGCTTCTCGCAGTTCTATCTGGTGCAAAACCACGACGGCACGCACTTCCTCGACGCGCAGTACACGGTTTACGGGCAGGTTATCCAGGGGCTCGACGTAATTGACAAGATTGCCAAAATGCCTAAAAACGAGCGCGACCGGCCCCTGACCGACGTCAAGATGACGATGAAAGTGGAGAAGCTCAAGAAGAAGAAAATCACGGCGCTCTACGGCTACCAATACCCGGCCTAGCCGCTGCCTTGCGTGAAAATTCTGATTACGGGCTCCAACGGCCTGCTGGGGCAAAAGCTGGCCGCGCTGCTGCTACAGCAGCCCAACGTGGACGTGCTGGCCACCTCGCGTGGGGCCAATAAGTTGGCCGGCCCGCACCCGGCCCTGCGCTTCGCGGCGCTCGATGTAACCGACGCGGCCCAGGTGCAGGCGCTGCTGGCGCACGAACGCCCAACGCACGTCGTCCACACCGCCGCCATGACCAACGTGGACGAGTGTGAGCTGAATCAGGATGATTGTTGGGAGCAAAACGTGACCGCCGTGCAGCATCTCGTGGCGGCCTGTGCCGCGCATAACATTCACCTGACGCACCTCAGTACCGACTTCATTTTTAGCGGCAAAGCTGGCCCGCTGACGGAGGAAGCCGTGCCCGCGCCCGTCAACTTTTATGGCGCCAGCAAGCTGGCCGCCGAGCAACTGGTGCAGGCCAGTACCGGCCCGTGGGCCATTGCCCGCACGGTGCTGGTGTACGGCGTGGCCCACCGCTACGGCCGCACCAACCTGGTGCTGTGGGTGCGCGACGCGCTACGGGCGGGCAAGCCCATAAAAGTGGTTGACGACCAGTGGCGCACCCCCACGTTAGTCGAAGACCTGGCGCAGGGCTGTTGGCTGCTGGCCCGGCAATCGGCGCGGGGCATTTATCATCTCAGCTCCGACGAGCTGCTGACGCCCCACGCCATGGCTTTGCAAGTAGCCGCGTATTTCGGGCTGGATGAAAGCCTGATAACGAAAGTTGATGCCAGCACCTTCGCCCAGCCGGCCCGCCGTCCGGCCCGCACGGGGTTCGTAATTGCCAAAGCCCGGCGCGAGCTGGGCTACCGGCCGCATACCTTCGCCGAAGGCATTGCCATAGTAGCCGCACAAAGCGCGGAATAAGGCCAGGGTCAATTTCTGGGGGCAGGATAGATAGCCGGAGGTAGTGTTTAACTCAGAGCGAACGTTTATAAAAGCAAAAAGTCCGTTGGTAAAACCAACGGACTTTTGCCTTGGGCCAGTCCCGAGTCGCTCACGCAGTAGGGCTGCCGCACCATGTCAGCGTTGCAAAAAAAAGATAACAACGATAAAAACCAACAGCCGTCAGTCAGAGGCTGCTGACTACTGGCCATCAGCCAGTCAATTACGGTACTACTACGATTTCGCGGCTTACGCAGTGGCTGCTGGGGCAGGTACCGGGGCCGTAGGCCCGCAGGCTGAGGCGCACGTAAAACGTGCCGGGCTTGCGGAAGCTGTGCGTCACCTTACGGCCCCGGCCTTGGAGGCCGTCGCGGTAATCCCAGATGAGCTGCAGGTTTTCGCAGGCGGGCAGCACGGCGGTGGGGGCCTCAAAGGTGACGACCTCGCCGACGTGGACGCGGGTGGCCGATTGCGTGAAATCGAGCACTTCCTGGTCGGCGAGGGACACCTGGTAGGTTTTCTCGGCCTCGCGAATTTCTTTGGTGCGGTTGTTCTGCACGTCGAGGGTGACGACGTAGTTTTTCAGCTCCTTGTAGCAGTACGATACCTTGGGGCCGGTAAGGGTGGTGCCGTCGCCGAGGTGCCAGATGAAGGTTTGCGGCCCCACTTTGGGGTCGAAGGCGCGGGTGGCGTCAAAATCGACGCACTGGCGCAGCAGCCTAGGCGGGGGGCACTGCACACTGAGGGTATCGCCCGCTTGCTGGGCGCGGGCTGTGCCCGCCAGCAAGCTGCCGAGGGCAAGCATAAGCAAAGAAAAAAGTAAGCGCACTGGATGCAGAGTTTGAGGTGGAGAATGGTAGGCTGGCGGCAGCTACGGGCAGACACCCCGCAACTCCCACAAGAACCGGCTTGGCTGCCAGCGGGTAGCGTATTAAAACTTGTTTAGCCGTTGCATCACGTCGCGCAAGTAGGTTTGCCCGACCGGAATGTGCTTGCCCTCCACCACCAGCGAGTTGTCTTCGAGGGCCTGGATGCGGTTGACGTTGACGATGAACGAGCGGTGGACGCGCACGAAGCGGCTGCTGGGAAACTTCTCCTCCACGGCCTTCATGGTGCTGTACACGATGAGCTTGCTGGTGGAAGTGACGATGTGGATGTAGTCGCCGAGGGCTTCGATGTAGCGCACCTCGTCGTAGGCCACGCGCACCAGTTTGGCATCGACCTTGACAAAGGTGAAGTTGGGGTCGTCGGAGGGCTGAAAAGAGGCCTCGGAGGCGCTGGAAGTGTTGGCGGCGGCAGTGGCAGTATCAAGCGTTTTTTGTGCCGCTTGCAGGAAGCGGGCGTAGCTCATGGGCTTCACTAGGTAATCGACCACGGCGTGCTCGAAGGCCTGCACGGCGTAGTCCTTGCTGCTGGTAATGAGTACCACCAGGGGCGGGTGCTGCAAGGTTTTGAGCAGGTCGATGCCCGACATAAGGGGCATTTCGACGTCCAGAAACAACACATCGACCGGCTGGGTGCGCAGGGCTTCGGCCGCCTCCACGGGACTGGTGTAGCTGCCCACACTGGTCAGAAACGGGGTGTTGTTGATGCAGTTAAGTACAACCTGAACCGAGAGCGGGTCGTCGTCAACAACCAGGCAGCGCAGTGGAGTAGGAGCGGTGGACATAGGCTCAAAGCAAAAAGTCAGACTGCGAATGTAAGGCCAACCGCCGCTAATGCGCGGCACGGGCCTCCAGCTGGGGGTAAAGTTCGGCGAGCAGGACCGTAACCTGGTCGGCCAGGGGCTGGCAGTAAGGGTAATCGGGGTGGCGGGCGGCGCGTTCCAGCTCGTCGAGCTGGGCGTGCAGGCCGGGCACGCCAAAATAGGCCACCTGGCCTTTGAGCTTGTGGGCAGTGCGGGCCAGC
>JANXUO010000542.1 GCA_025356245.1 Hymenobacter sp. | reverse complement strand
GCCCTCTGGCGCTGGGCGAAGGGGCGCACGTAAACGCCGGAGCCAAGCTACGCGGCGACAACACCATTGGGCCGCATTTCAAGGTGGGCGGCGAAGTTGGCAACAGCATCCTGATGGGCTACGCCAACAAGGGCCACGACGGCTACCTCGGCAACTCCGTTATTGGTGAGTGGTGCAACCTGGGAGCCGATACTAACACCAGCAATCTCAAAAATAACTACGCGCCCGTCAAAATCTGGAGCCACGCCGCCCACTGTTTCGTGGATACCGGCCAGACCTTCTGCGGCCTGATGATGGGGGACCACAGCAAGTGCGGCATCAACACCATGTTCAACACCGGTACGGTGGTGGGCGTAGGAGCCAATATTTTCGGCGCCGGATTCCCGAGGCAGTTCATCCCGAGCTTCAGTTGGGGCGGCGCGGCGGGCTTTGAAACCTTCAAACTGCCCAAGGTAGCTGAGGTGGCCGAGCGCGTGATGGCCCGGCGCGGCTTGGCGTACGATGCCGTGGAGCAGGAAATTATGCAGCACGTGTTCGAGGCGACTGCGGCGGATAGGGTTTGGGAGAAGGTTAAGTAAAAGACTCGCACAGAGTTCGCAGAGGTAAAGGAGTCTTTTGAATACTCCGTGAAACTCTGTGAACTCTGTGCGAGAAAAATCAAACCGGCGATAAATTCAGAGCCTTGTTTTTCAGCGACATTCCCAATCATCTTGCCGTCAAGCAGCTGCTGCGCCAATCGGTGCAGCGCAACCATGTGGCGCACGCGCAGCTTTTTCGGGGCAGTGAGGGCGGCGCGGCCCTGCCGCTGGCACTGGCCTACGCCCAGTACCTCAACTGCGAAGCCCGCGCCGACGATGCCGCCGATAGCTGCGGCACCTGTCCGGCCTGTCTCAAAGCGGCCAAGCTCATCCACCCGGATTTGAACTTCATTGTGCCCGTCACAACCACCAAGGCGGTGGCCAAGGAGCCGGTCAGTCATAAGTTTATGGCTGAATGGCGGGCTTTTGTCCTCGACAATCCCTACCAAGGGCTCAACGACTGGCTGCAACACATCGGGGCCGAAAACAAACAGGGTAACATCTCCAAAGAGGAATCCGGGCAAATTCTCAAGCTGGTGAGCTTGAAGGCGTTCGAGGCCAAATACAAAATCGTCATTATCTGGCAGCCCGAGCTGATGCACCCCGCCGCCGCCAACGCCGTGCTGAAGCTGCTGGAAGAGCCGCCGCCCGCCACTATTTTTTTGCTGGTGAGTCATTTGCCCGAGCGGCTGCTGCCCACCATCCTCAGCCGGGTGCAGCCGGTGGCGGTGCGCCCGTTTTCGGAAGACGACATCACCGCCTACCTGCGCGACGTGCAGCACCTACCCGAAGCCCGCGCCCGGCAGCTCGCCCGCCTCGCCGAGGGCAACCTGGGGGCCGCCCTCGCCAGCCAGACCAAAAGCGCCGACCACGACCATTTCGATTTCTTCCGCCGCTGGATGCGCCTGTGTTTCAACTACCAAAAGGAAGCAGCAAGCTTGCTCAAGCTCAGCGAAGAGTTTCAAAAGCAAGGCCGCGAAAATCAAAAAGAGCTGCTGGCCTACGCCCTAGTGCTGGTGCGCAAGTCCTTGCTTTTCGGGGTTGACCCGCGCCTGGTGCCGCCGCTGCCGCCCGAGGAGGAGCCTTTTGTAGCCGGTTTTGGCAAGCTCGTGAACGGCAGCAACGCCGATGCCATCGCCAAAGAGCTAACCGATGCCCATTACCACATCGAGCGAAATGCCAACCCGCGCATGGTGTTTGTTGACAGCTCGTTGCGCCTGGGCGGGCAGTTGCGGATGGGGTGAAGTTGTCGGACGAATCGTCCGAAGGGCTTCGTTCGACCACTTCTCGTATACTGCCCCAGAATTATTTTCGCGCAACTAATTAACGCAAGTTGTTCAACGACAAGTGGTCGGACGAATCGCCCGAAGGGCTTCGTCCGACCACTGACCGCCTCATTTTTCCTGCCCGACCATGACCCTCCGCCTTGCTACCCGCGCCTCGCGCCTGGCCCTTTGGCAAACCGAACACGTTGCGGCCTTGCTGAACCAAGCCGGGCTGGCCACCGAAATTGTGCCGATGCAAACCACCGGCGATGCTGTGCAGGACCGGTCGCTGGCCAAAATCGGGAGCAAGGGCGTCTTCACGCAGGAGCTGGAAGACAGCCTGCGCCGCGGCGAAACGCACCTGGCCGTGCATTCGGCCAAAGATGTGCAAAGCAGCATCGCGCCCGACTTGGAACTCCTCGCGTTTTTGGAGCGGGAGCCTGTGAACGATGTGATTTTGAGTTTCCAACCCGAGCTTGATTTGACTAAACCGGGCATTGTGCTGGGCACCAGCAGTACGCGCCGCAAGGCCCAGCTGCGCCGTCATTTTCCCCACGCCGAAACGGCCGAGGCGCGGGGCAACCTGCAAACGCGCCTCCGCAAGCTTGAGGAAGGGCAGTACGACGGCCTTGTGCTGGCCTACGCCGGGGTGCATCGGATGGGCTACGAGCATTTGATTCGGCACACGCTTTCGGCGCAGCAGTTTGTGCCCGCCACGGGCCAGGGTAGCATCGCCATCGAATGCGCCACGGCGCTGGATGCCGGCTTGAAAGCCACGATAAAATCTATTCTCAATCATCCGGCTACGCACCTGTGCCTCACGGCCGAACGGGCCTTTTTGCATACCATGCAGGGCGGTTGCAGCATTCCGTCGTTTGCCCTGGCGCAGCTCGATGCGCAGGGCGGATTGCGGCTGCACGGCGGCCTCATTAGCTTGAGCGGCGAGGAGTTGGTGGAAGATGTGCAAATGGGCGCAGCTACCGTAGCAGCAGCTGAGATGCTGGGGCTGGCTTTGGCTACGAGCATTTTGGCGCGGGGTGGGCGCGAGATTCTGGCCGAAATTCGGGCGGCGCAGGCGCGCGGGTAAGCATTTGACCACACTCGGATTGTTGCAGGCGAGTTGGGGTTGTAGTTTTGCAACATCTTTTCGTTTGCCCACCAGCGTTCGTCCTCAACGCCATTCAACCCGTTTTACTCATGAAATTTCAAGTGCGCGGCCTGTTGCTACTGATGTTGTCGTTGGGCCTGCTGGCCACGCCGGGGCTGGCCCAAATGCCTGCCCCAGCGGCTACCGAAAGCAAAATGAAGGTGAAGGTCAAAATGCCTAAGCCACCCAAGAAAAGCAATAAGGACGAGGTAGTTACCATCACCACCTCGCA
>JANXUO010000531.1 GCA_025356245.1 Hymenobacter sp. | reverse complement strand
AAACAAGTTTGAGGCCCTGGCCGCCCACGACGCCATCGTGGAAGCCCACGGCGCCCTGAAAACCGTGGCCGTGAGCCTGATGAAAATCGCCAACGACGTGCGGATGCTCGCCTCCGGCCCCCGCGCCGGCATCGGCGAAATTTCTATCCCCGACAACGAGCCCGGCTCCAGCATCATGCCCGGCAAAGTAAACCCCACCCAGTGCGAAGCCATGACGATGGTGGCCGCCCAGGTGATGGGCAACGACGTGGCCATCAGCATCGGCGGGGCCATGGGCCACTTCGAGCTGAACGTGTTCAAGCCCGTGATGATATACAACTTCCTGCACTCGGCCCGCCTGATTGGCGACGTGTGCGTGGCCTTCAACGACCACTGCGCCGTGGGCATCGCCCCCATCCTGCCCAACATCAAAAAGCACGTCGATTCGTCGTTGATGCTCGTCACGGCCCTCAACCCCCACATCGGCTACTACAAAGCCGCCGAAATTGCCCAAACGGCCCACAAAAACGGCTCCACCCTCAAAGAAACCGCCCTGGCCCTGGGCTACGTGACGGCCGAAGAGTTTGATGCCTGGCTGAAACCGGAGGACATGGTGGGGGATTTGGGTGCTTAGTGCTCAGTGCTTGGCATTTGACTTTCTACTGCCAATAAATAATTAAGCACCAGGCACCAGGCACTAAGTACTCAAAAAAATGTTCGACGCCGTCCTTCCCTACCGTTTCGTGCAGCGCAACCGCAACCCCGGCGGGCGCGAAACGTGGCTGTACGAGGACATCTACAAGTTTTTCATCCACTCCCCCAGCTCGCGCCGCAAATACTTGGTCGAAGTTCATGCCTATCCCGACCACCTGTACACCGTCGATTTCTACGCCAAAGTACACGACGTAAACCGCTACCGGCTGCGGACCAACCAGTACGCCATGGGTAAGCTTGGAGGCACGATGCTCGACATCCTGGCCCGCATCGTGCGGGCCGACCCCCAGGCCCGGTTTGGATTTCTGGCAGCGGCCATGCTGCACGAAACCAGCGATGTGGCTACCAAGCGGTTCAGAATTTATGTGAATATGTTTCGCCTGAACTTGAACCCTCTCCAGCACGCGCTCGTAATCAGACGCGCAACCAGCAGTATATTTGTGCTACCCGTCGAAGAGGCCGAAGACCTTGTTTTGCAGCAATCCATCATCGAGCGTTATGAAAGAATTTTTGCCGAAACATTCTAAAAAGCCCCATCCGCGCCAAGCAGAGCGTGAAGAGCGGAAAGCTGCTAACGCAAAAGCCGCATTTTACCGGGAAAATGAATTGTTGTTCATCAGCGCCGACGGCGGCCGGTACTACACCCCCAAGCAGCCAATCAAAGTGCCCAACGGCTACAAGCCCGCTTTTTAGCGGCTTGCTCGCTTCAGTTTTTTCCAAAGCCGTCCTTCCTGCCCCGGAAGGGCGGCTTTGTTTTTTGCCGCATCTTTGCCCGCGCATTCACCCGCCCGTTTTTCGCATGGATTTCTCCGCTCCCCTCGTCCTCGAAAATGTCCGTGTGCGGCTGCGGCCTTTGGAGCTGGCCGATTTTGAGGCCCTGCAAGCCCCGGCCGCCAACCCCGAAATCTGGCGCTACACGCTGGCTCCGGCCTTCAGCGCCCCCGACTTACGGGCCTACATTGACGCCGCCCTGGCCGGCCGCGCCCAGGGCCAGCGCTACCCTTTCGCTGTCATCGACCGGGCCACGGGCCACCTGGCGGGCAGCACCAGCTACTACAACGTCAGCCCCGACGAGCAGCGCCTGAGCATCGGCTACACCTGGCTGGGCACCGATTTTCAGCGCACGGGCCTCAACCGGGCGTGCAAGCACCTGCTGCTGGGCCACGCCTTCGGACCACTGGGCTGCGAGCGGGTGGAGCTGGAAACCGATGCCCGCAACGCCAAATCGCGGGAAGCCATGCGGCGCATGGGGGCCACCGAGGAGGGTACGCTGCGCAGCCACCGCAACACCCAGGGCGGCGTACGGCGCGACACGGTTATCCTCAGCATTCTCCGGCCCGAGTGGCCGGCGTTGCGGCAAACCGTGTTTCAACCCTTCGCCAGCGACGGCCGTGGCTGAGCCGCGCCCGCGTCCGCCCCAGGGCCAGTGGTGCCGCCGGGCAGCCAGCTTCGGCCACGCCTGGCGGGGCGTACGGGCTGCCCTGCGCTCCGAAATTCACCTGAAGTTTCACGCCGGGGCCACGGTGGCCGTGCTGGCCCTGGGTGCCTACTGCCACCTGGCCCGCCTCGAATGGGCATTGCTGGCCCTGGCCGCCGCCGCCGTGTGGACGGCCGAGCTAGTCAACACCGCCATTGAGGCCCTTACCGACCTGGTATCGCCCGATTA
>JANXUO010000522.1 GCA_025356245.1 Hymenobacter sp. | reverse complement strand
TAGAGGACGGGGGCGACGGTGCCGGCCACGGCGCGGGTGCCGAGCTCGACGCCGCGCTCGCAGTCGATGAACTGGTTGCCGCGCAATGCTACCTGGGCGCTGCTGGGCAGGTTGGCGGCGATGCCCGTGGCCAGGGTCTGGAAGGTGTTGTAGTTGGCCGTGTTCAGCAAATAGCTGAGGAGGCCGGTTTGCTTCTCGCGGTAGTTCTCAAACAGGTAATCTCCGTAGCGCCGGCTGGCATCGCGCTGCCGGAATACGTTGCCCGTGGCGTCCACTTTCACAAACACGAGCTGGGCCCCGTAGCAGTCCTGGGTGTTGCCGAAGTTGACGGGGATGCCCGTGGTCCGCTGGTCGGTTCTGGGCTGGGCTTCGGGCAGGGTGAAGGTATTGCCGGTCAGCGTCATTTCCGCCGCGTTGGGTGCCTGATACTGCGTGTTGTTGAAGTCGCCCAGGGCCACGCCCGCGTAGTAGCAGTTGTCGAAGGTGTTTTCTTCGAGGGTGGCCCAGCCGTAGGTGTTGGGCACCAGCACCCCAATTATGGCGTGGTCGAAGCGGTTTTGTATCACCTGGCTCGGGCGAATGTCGCCGCGCAGGCCGAGGTGGTAATCGCTGTAGAAATCCAGTTGGGGGTTGCCGGGGTCGGCCCGGTGGGGAGCCAGAAAGGCCCGCGGGTCGGAGTCAAAAGAACACCCGGCAATAACATCGCTGCCGTTGCTGGGGGTGAATACCCGGTCCAGGTTGATGCTTTCGGCGTTTTGGCGGAAGTAGGTGCCGGCAAGTTGGAAGAAGGGTGCCGGCCCGCCCAGGTCCGGCTCCTCAAACACCAGCCCGTGCTTGCTGTGCTCCACCACGGCCGGTTGGCGGGCATCGTCGGCGTGGGTCAGCAGGCCGCCCGCCTGTTTCTGCACGTACACCCCGTCCCACATCGATTCGCAAGCGGCCGTGATGGTGGCCCCGTCAAGTTCGAGCGTGGCCCCGTCGTTGAGGGTCAGGCGGCAGTTGTCTTCCATCAGCAGCCGGCTGCCCGGTGCCAGCCGAAACGCATCGTTGCTCAAAGTCGTGGACACGGGCATGTAATACACCGTCCCCGGCGGCTGGTTGAAAGGCGAGACGTTGTAAGCGCCTCGGTCGAGCCGGATGGGCAGTTGGTTGCCGGGCATCGACAGGGCGCAGCAGTCCTCGCGGATGCCGAGCTTGACAAGCACCGGGGCCGTGCAGTTGCTGCTGACGGTGTAGATGACGGAGCCGCCCGAGCCGGCGGGCAGCGTGGCCGTTACCACGCGCCCGGTGCTGGCCGAAAGGCCCGTGGCCGGGCTCCAGGTGTAGTTTTGGCCGTCGCCGCCGCTGGCCGTGAGCGTCACGGTGCTGCCCACGCAGTAGGGCTCCTCGCGGCTGCGCACGACGGTGATGGCGGGCGTGACGTTGGTAATAACGACGCGGCTGGTGGAGGTTTGCCCACTGGGCAGCTTCACGGTGAGGGTATAGGAAGCCGGGGTATTGGGACCCACCACGAGCGTCGGGCTGGAGGTGTTGGCGTTGTAGAGGCTGGTGATGGGGCTCCACCGGTAGGTAGCCTCGCTGCTGACGGGCAAGTCGCAGCCGCCACTGCCCAGCGTTAAGTAGTCGCCGCAACGCACGGTGCGGGCGGGGCCGGCCGTGGGTACGGGCAGCAGCGTCACATCGTCCACGAAGTAGTAGGCCGAGTTGGGGCGGGCGTTGGTCACGCCCGTGCGCACGGTGTAGGCCGCGCCGGGGCCGTTGCCCCAGGCCGGCCCGAAGTTGCCGATGACCAGCCGGTCGCGGGAAGCTGCGTCGAGCGGGGCCGTGAAAAAGCCGCCCAGGCGCGTCCAGGTGCCGGTGGCCGTAGGCAGAGGCTGGGCAAGCACCGCCCGCACACCGTTGGCGGCCGGGTAGGCGGGCAGGGGGGCGGTGCCGGTGTACGCAACCCCGGCGGGGGCCAGCCCGAAGGTCAGCGTGGCGGTCGTCCAGCTCGAACGGGCCGCCAGGGCCAGGTGGGCTTCGGCGTAGTAGGCCACGTCGGGCAGCAAGGCCACGGGCTGGGCCAGGTACTCGCGGTAGTCTTCCAGCACCGTGGGGGTGGTGTAGTCGCGGGCGGCTAGGGCGTAAAAGCCGCCGCAGCCGTTGCCGGTGCGGGCCGGGCGCGGCAGGCCGCCGCCGCCCGCCGGCCCGTTGCTGAGCGCAAAAATGGACGTGTTGCCCGCCGGGTCGCAGGCATTAAAGTAGTCGCAGGAGCCCCGGTTGGCATTTTTCCACACGCAGATGGGCGCGTTGGTGCCGTAGCCGGGGTTGTCGGTCGGGGACGGGCCGCCGGGGCCGAGGCGCAGGAACCCGCCGTCGCCCCGGGGGCAGGAGCCGTCCTGGTTCTGCTCGAAGCTGCCGTTCCATACCAGGTTGCAGGCCGGGGCCTGCGTGGCGCACAGTTGCGTC
>JANXUO010000511.1 GCA_025356245.1 Hymenobacter sp. | reverse complement strand
CAGCACGGAGGCCCGGCCCCCGTGAAATTACCGGCCAGTGCGGATTGACAACGGCCGGCGCAAAGGGCCAACTTTGAGGTATCGGAAAGCACCCAAAATCGGGGCTTTTCTCACCCCTCAATTTGTTGGTCATGATGCACGCTTACCGCTCCCTTTTTGCCGCTGGTGCCGCCCTGGCGCTGCTGGCCGCCCCGGCCGCCAAGGCCCAAACCGCCGCCGACAAAGGCTACGCCCGGGTGGGGGTGGGCCTCAACGTGGCCAAGCCGCTGCACCTGCCCGGCGACAACAAGCCCACCAACACTTGGATGGGCGTGCACTACCGCACCAACTGGATTGAGATGGGCTACCTCGGCGGGCGCTTCAACGGCAACGGCAAGGAAACCGAAGCCACGGAAAATGGCGCGCAATACTACTTGGGCGGCAGCTTTCCACTGGGTAAGCTAGGCGTGGGCAAGCGCGTGGTGGGCACTAAGGGCATCCTGCTAATGCCCGTGCTGGGCGGCGGCTACAGCTACCTGAAGATGGGCGACCTGACCGCCAGCCAGGTGTATGCCGCGCCGGGCCTCAGCCTGCAGCTGCCCTACGTGCTGATTGATTTGCGGGCGATGGGCGTTTACACCCTCGACAAGGAGGAAACCCCTGCGGCGGCCCTCAAGGGCTTCACGTTTCAGCCCCAGCTTACCCTGCAATTTGATGGGCTGTGGGATGTGTTCGACCCCAAAAAGAGTTACGACGGCCACGCCAACGGCGTAAATACCTCGACCTCGCGCACCCTGGTCAGCTCCGACGCCAACTACGATACCTACCGCGTCACGACCACCTCCACGCCCTACGACTTCGATATGTACGTCACCGGCGGCGAGTCGTTTCTGGCCGTTACGCCCCGCGTCAGCGGCGGGTTCAACAACGCCACGCGGGGCAACACCGTCATGGGCGGCCTCGGCCTGAGCGGCCGCACCTACGCCTTCAGCGCCGACGCCTTTGTCGAGTACGGCCAGTTGGGCGTCAGCAGCGCCTGGAGCACCGCCCCCACCGCCGACAACCCCACCCCCCGCGACGGCGAAATAAACAGTGCCGACCTACGCTTTGGCGGCAGCCGCACGGCCGGGCGCGGCATGGTGCGCCTGGGCATCGACCTGATGTCGCTGCTTCAGCACATGGGCGTGCATTCGGACGGCGGCGGCGAGGGCGCCACCAAGTTTTTTCGCGTCACGGGCGGCTATGGTGCCGGCTACGGCATCGTAAACGGCCCGCTCACGATGATGAACCCCAACCAAACGGAAGCTCTGAATGCCCTCTTCACCCCCCAGCCCCTTTCCAACGGCCAGGTGATAAACGGCAGCCTGCCCCAAAACGAATTCTCCGACCCGCGCCTGGGCCGCAACGGCTACGCCTCACAATGGTACTTCCAGGTTGAAGCCGGCGTGGCCTCCATCTCCTTTGAGAAAAACTACTACCGCAACAACCCCCTGGCCAACGGCAACACCATCACCGTCAGCTACCTTTTCCCCTACAAGCTAGTGAAAGAGGCGCGGAAAAAAGCCGGCCTTTAATCTTAGGAACTTTGAGTTTTGAGTGTTGAATCCTGAATGGCAAATTAACTTGCCGCATTTAGCATTCAACACTCAAAATTTAACATTCAACATTTCTAAAATTTCAGCCCTTGCAACCAGTCGCGCAAAGATTCCTCCGCCTCGGGGCTTACCAAGGGCTGGGGGCGGCCGTCGATGAAAAGCCACTCATCTTCGGGAGCTTGCAGGGCGTGGTTCACGCCAGCGAGCCGCCGCAAGATGGCGAGCTTGTTGGCTTTGAGGCCATTAAGCAACAGGTCGGCATTGGGGGCGGGGGGGACTTGCTGGTCTTCGGCACCAAAAAGCAGCAGCACGGGGCACTTCACCTGGGCCAGCGCGGGCAGGGGGTCGAAAGTCAGAAAATCCTTGTAAGCAGGAGTGGTGAGTTGGCGCGCAGTGGTTTGCACATCGGCGGGGTCCAGGTTGGGGTAACGCTGCCGCATCATGTTGGTGAGGATGGTTTGGGCCAGGGCGGGGTCAGCCGTTTGGCGCACAATCTCCAGCATGGCCTTCTGGTGCTTAAACGACGCATCGAGGTACTTGCGGTCGGCCACCTTCTGGCGCAGGCGCTGCTGGTCGAGGTAGGTTTCAACTTGAGCAGCATTGGCTCCTTCTTTGCGCATGACGTTGGCTTCGGCCTTGGCTCGGGCCTGGGCGGCCAGGCGCTGCCGTTGCCGGGCGGCCTCCGTCGTGTCGCAACCCAGCTCCTTGCCGTACATCACGGGCTGGGCGGCCAGCAGCGCGGCCCCGGTCTGGCCACTGGCCCCAGCGGCAATCACGAAAGCCGGAGTAGCCATACCAGCCGCCGCCAGCAAAGCCACGTTGCCGCCCTCGCCGTGCCCAAAAATGCCCACCCGTGTGGCGTCGAGGCGGGGTTGGGTGCGCAGCCAGGCCAGCGCCTGGGTAACATCGGCGGCGCGCTGGGCCACGGTGCTGGTACTGGCCGTACCGCCCGACTGCCCCACGCCTCGGTCGTCGAGGCGCAGCACGGCAAAGCCCTGGCGGGCCAGGTAGTCGGCCAGTGAACCCAGTAACTGGTAGTTGCCGCGCCGGGCGTCGCGGTCGTCGGGACCAAAGTCGCTGAGCAGCAGCACCGCCGGGAATGGCCCCGCGCCCTCAGGCACTGTCAGGGTGCCGGCCAGGCGGGCATTGTCGGCGGGGGCTACCACGGCGGCGGGCTCGGCTTGGTAAGGCGGGGCGGCCACCAGCACGCGCTGTAGTGCTTCGCTTACGCCACCAAATTGCAGGGTCAGGGGCTGGCGCTCGCTGCCCCGCCGCCAAGTGCCGCGCAGCTGCTGGCCGTCGGGGGTGCGCACCCCGGCAAAATGTTGGTTCACGCGGTCGGCGTCGAAAAACACGCTGTCGGCCCGCAGGGCGGTGCGCACTGGCACGCGACGCAGGTTTTGGGCGTCCGCGTCCAGCACCGCCAAGCGGTTGCCGGTGCGCTCGACAACCGTAAGCACCACTTCCTGGGTGCCGGTGGCGGCGGGCCACTGCCCGCGCCAGATGCCTTCGAGGGGGCGGCGGGCGGCTGACTGCGCCACGGCCTGCGGCACAGGGCCAGTCAATGCCAAAACCAACGCCAGCCCACTAAACAAGGAGGGCGCAAAATTCATCTTCATGACTAAAAACAAGAATGACAAGCGGCTGCCAGCCAGCACTCCCCAAACGCCTGACCGCACACAAAGTTTGCCAAGCCACCGCCGAAGGACGGGCGCATTGCGTTCAATCGTTGTTTTTAACCGACCAATGGTACAATTTGCCCCTTGCTTGGCGGATTAGTACAGCACTTTGTCGATGATGTGCACCACGCCGTTGGTGCATTGCACGTCGGGAATAACCATCGTGGCCGCAGCGGCGTTGGTTGGGCCTTTCACGCTTTCGAGCCCGTTCTGGAAAGCACCAATGGCGAGCGTAGCTCCGCCCGCCGCTGTGGCGGTGGTTGCAGCGTTGGTCGGGTTGAGTTCGGACGTGAACTTGCCGCCGCCCAAGGCATGGTTCAGCAAAACGCTACGCAGGGTAGCCGGGTCAACGGCGCTTACTTCGGCTACCGTATTAAGTGGGACGCCAATGGCTATCCCGAAGGCCCGGAAGGCCGCGTCGGTGGGCGCAAAAATGGTGAACGAGGCCGCTGGGTCACTCAGGGTAGAGGCCAGGCCGCTGCGAACCACGGCCGCCACGAGCAGCGTCAGCTCCGGCTGCACGAATACCTTGCCCGTGGCCACAGCCACGGCCGTTTCGACGATGTTGCCGCCGCCGTGCAGCAGCACTTTGTCGATGGGATGCACCACGCCGTTAGCGGCTTGCACGTCGGTGGCCAGAATTTTGGAGCCGTTCACGTACTTGTCGGTACCGCGCACGATGATGCGCCGCGTCACGGTGGCCCCTAGGGCCGAGGCCGTGGTACTGCCCGGCGTAAGCGTCGCCCCAGTTACCCGCCCGCCCGTGACGTGGTAGAAGAGGGTATTTCGCAAAAAGTCCCGGTCCAGCGTCCCCAAATCGGCGGCGGTGTTGAGGCCCAGGCGGGCAAAAGCCGCGTTGGTGGGCGCAAACACCGTGTAGTCGCTGCCGTCGGGGGCTTTGTTGGAGAGCAGCACCACCACATCGCCCCGAATGGCGGCATCTTCCAGCTCCTGAAAATCGGGGTTGGCCACGGCAATGCTGGCAATGGAGGGCAGCACATCGTCGTGCTTGCTACAAGCGGTAAGGGCCAAGAAGGCAGCGGCCAACGCACTGACCACCGGAAGGGAAAAACTTTTCATCGCGTAAATTGTGACAGTGGGCGAGTAAAGCATCGGATTGGTCCTGATGCGGCTCAAATTTACGCCCTTATCGGCATTTCAGATTGCTCCCGCCCAATCCACGACGGCAAGCAGACCCGTAACTTGCAGCAAATTACCCCATCCACAACTTAGTCCGTTAGCGGCTTCCCCACCCTCTTTTACCCCTCATGCGTTTTTTCTACCATGTTTCCCTGGCGGCGGCTGGGCTACTGTTTTTGGCCAGCGCCGGCCACGCCCAAAGTCTCGTCACCGGGTTTATGTCGGGCAAGGGCCACGGCTCGGTAGCGGTATCGGCCACCACCGAAAGCTACACAAAAGCATTTCTGGTGCCCGAGAAGGTAGACGGTGTACCCATCTTCAAGGAAATCCAAATCAATTCCGTCAGCCTCTACGCCAGCTACGGCCTCAGCGATAAAGTCGAAGCCGTGCTGACGCTGCCCTACATCCGCTCGGCCGGGCAGGCCGACAACCAAACGCTCTCCACCATTGGCATCAGCTCGGCCACCAACGTGCGCGGCAATTTGCAGGACGTTACCGGCATGCTCAAGTTTAAGGGCCTGAGCCGTGAGCTGGGCGGCAGCATTGTGGACCTGCTGGGGGCCGTGACGCTGAGCACGCCCGTTGGCAACTACAAGTCCGAGAAAAGCATCGACTACATCATCGCCATCGGCAACCGCGCCACCAAGGTGAGCGCCATTGGGGTAGCTCACCTCAAAACGGCCTCCGGGGTGTTTGCCACCGGGCAGGCCGGCTACAGCCTGCGCTCGGGCAACGTGCCCAACGCTTTCCTCAGCGAAGCCAAGCTGGGCTACGCCGGCCGCCGCCTCTACCTTGAAACCTTCGCCAACTTCCAGGTGTCGGACGCCACAGGCACCGACATTCTCCAACCCGGCTTCAACGGCGATTTCACCGCCACCCGCGTTAGCTTTGCCCGCGTAGGTATCAGCGCCTTCCGGCCCATAGCTAAGGGCCTGGGCATTACGCTCGGCGTGAGCCAATACGTGTCAGGGCGGAATATTGGGCAGTCCACGGCGTTTTCGGCAGGCGCGGCTTATAGCTTTTAATTTTTGAATGGCTGCTCTGGGGTTTGCTTCAAGGCCAAACCCCAGAGCAGCCATTCAGCAATTAATAATTTGCCTCCTCGGCAGGCAAGTCTATTAGTATCAATTGCGTGTCGGCGGAGGCTTTCAAGCGCACCACGTCTTCTTGGGCAATGCGGGCTTGGTCGTGGGCGGCGAGGGCGGTGCCGTTTATCAGCACTGCGCCCTGCTTGACGTAGATGAAGGTGAGGCGCTGGCCGTGGGTTTTGAACTCGATTTCGCCGTCGGCGTCCAGGTTGGCCCAGTACACGGTGGTGTTGGAGTTCATAAATACGACGTCTTCCAGCACGCGCTGGCCCGTAACGAGGGGGCGCAACTCGTTGCGGTGGCCGCTGAGGAAGGCCAAATCCTTTTGCTCGTAGCTGGGGGCAAGGCCTCGGGTGCCGGGCAAAAACCAGAGCTGGTAGAGGTGCAGGGGCTGGGTGCCGTCGTTAAGCTCGGCATGGGCGAGGCCGGTGCCGGCCGTCATGCGCTGCACCTCGCCGGCCCGGATGCCGGTGTGGTTGCCCATGGTGTCGCGGTGCGTGATTTCGCCGTCGAGCACCAGCGTGACAATCTCCATCTCGGAGTGCGGGTGCTGCGGAAAGCCGTTTTTGGCGGCAATCACGTCGTCGTTGAAAACGCGTAGCGGGCCGAAGTGCATGTTGTGCCGGTCGTGGTAATTGGCAAACGAAAACAGGAAATGGCTGCTAAGCCAGTGCACCGGCGAGGCGTGGTGGCGGGCAGCGGCAGGAATGTGCTGAAGCATGGGATTTCGAGCAGTTTGTGAGGCCGTAAAACTACAAACGCCCCGCCGGGGTTGCGGCGGGGCAGTGGGCGGGCGAATTTCGCGAAGCGGTTCGTCCGCCCACTGCGAATGGAACGACTCGCAGTAGCCAGTGGTCGGGCGAATTCCCGAAGGGTTCGTCCGGCCACTGCGGATTGAACGACTCGCGTGCAACGCACAACCAAACCGTTCTG
>JANXUO010000496.1 GCA_025356245.1 Hymenobacter sp. | reverse complement strand
CTCACGGCCCAGATTGTGACGCGGCTCATGCGCGTATTTGGCTCGCGGCTGGGGGTGTACCACTCCAAATTCTCAGACAATGAGCGGGTGGAGGTTTGGAACGGGGTGCTGTCGGGGAGGTTTCAGGTGGTGGTGGGCGTGCGCTCGGCGGTGTTTCTGCCGTTTGATAACCTGGCGCTGATAATCGTGGACGAGGAGCACGAAAGCTCCTACAAGCAGTACGACCCGGCCCCGCGCTACAACGCCCGCGAGGTGGCCCTGATGATGGGCAACTTTCAGGGGGCCAAGGTGCTGCTGGGCTCGGCCACGCCGGCCGTCGAAACCTACTACCAGGCCAAGCAGGGGCGCTACGGGCTGGTCACGCTCAGCAAGCGCTTCGGCGAGGCGGGGATGCCGGACATTGAGCTAGTGGATACCCGCAAGGCCCGCGAGCAGAAGAAGCTCCTCAACCACTTCACGCCCGAACTGCTGGGCGAAATCGAACGCAAGCTGGGGCTGAAAGAGCAGGTCATTCTCTTTCAAAACCGGCGCGGCTACGCGCCCGTGGTGGCCTGCCAGGACTGCGGCTGGATACCCAAATGCACCAACTGCGCCGTGAGCCTCAGCTACCACAAGCACTCGCACGAGCTGCGCTGCCACTACTGCGGCTACCACGACCCGATGGTGACCAAATGCCCCGCCTGCGGCTCGCGGGCCGTGAAAACCCAGGGCTTCGGCACCGAAAAAATTGAGGACGACCTCAAGCTGATGCTGCCCCAGGCCAGCATCCAGCGGATGGATTTGGACACGACCCGCGCCAAGAACAGCTACCAGCAAATCATCTCCGACTTCGAGAAGCAAGTCACCAACGTACTGGTGGGCACCCAGATGGTGACGAAAGGACTGGACTTCGAGAACGTGAGCCTCGTGGGCATCATCAACGCCGACAGCATCATTCACTACCCCGATTTCCGGGCCCACGAGCGGGCCTACCAGATGTTTGTGCAGGTGAGCGGGCGGGCGGGCCGCAAGGGCAAAAAAGGCAAGGTCATCATCCAAACCGCCGACCCTACGCAGGTCATCTTCGACAAGGTGATTCGCAACGATTACGTGGAGTTCTACGACTACGAAATCGTGCAGCGGCGCGAACACGGCTACCCGCCGTTTATGCGCGTCATCAAGCTGACCGTGAAGCACGTGGAGCAAGGGTTAGCGGCCGAAGCGGCGATTTTGCTGGCCCAGGAACTGGTGGCGCGGCTGGGGCAGGTGGCCGTGCTAGGGCCGGAAGCGCCGTACATTTTCCGCATCCGCAACTTCTTCTTGCAGGAAATCACCGTGAAGCTGGATAGGGCGCACACCGTGCTGAAATGGGCCAAGGAGCAGATTGGCGAGGCCATGGACGCGGTGCGCGACCAGAAGGCCTACAAGCAGGCGCGGCTGGTGGCGGACGTGGACCCGATGTGACCGCAGATTCGAACGGATTTAACGGATGGAACGGATACGCCGCTGGCGCGGCTGGCTATGCGGGGGTTGGCGGAAGCGGGCAGCGTGGCCGGAGGGCGCTACGATGGAGCGCGAGTAAACTATGGGTGAACAAATTACGAAGGTGTTTCAAGCAAAAAGCCCTGCCGGGAATACCGACAGGGCCTTGATAACGCAGATTTAAGCGGGAAAGAAACGGGCCGCCGCTACGCCGTGCGGCGCTTGCGTAGCCGCCGTACGGCGTACGACACACCGCTGATGAGCAGCAGCGAGGCGCCGCCGTCGAGCGGCGTGGTGGTGGCACCGCCCGCGCCGCCGCCCGGCTGGGGGCCGCCGCCGCCCGGCACCTGGGCCTGAACTGCAGCCAGGGAGAGCAATAAACCGCAGCCGGTCAGGGCCAAGACGCGGGAAAAAGAAGGTAGTTTCATGACGTGATATGAAGGGAATGAAGGGTAAGGCCGGGGCCGGTTGGCCCCGGCCTTTCTCGGTTTATTGAATGGCGACGCGCTTGGTGACCACGGCGCTGCCGGCTTGCACCCGCACCAGGTAGAAACCGCTGGCCAGGTGGGCCGCATCGAAAGGCAACTGCACACCGGCGGCGGGCAGGGCGGCGCTTTGGGTGCGCACGGCCTGGCCCAGGCCGTTGAGCAGGGTGGCTGTCACTTGCGTGGCACCGGGCACGGCCGGCACCAGCAGCGTGAAGCTGCCCGTGGCGGGGTTAGGGTAGAGACTGATGCTGGCGGCCGTGAGGCCGGCCACAGTGGCGGTGGGGCGGGCCGGGGTGATGGTGAGGGTGAAGCGGGCGGCCTGCACCCCGGCCGTGGCGACGCGGAAGCTGTAGGCGGGCTGCTGGCGCAGGTCGATGGTTTGGCCGGTGGCGGCATCGTGCAGGGTCACGGTGGCGGCGGTCAGGTTCAGGAGCTGGGCGGCTTCGAGGACGAAGGTGCCGGCCTGGGGCACTTCGATGCCCAGCGGCACGGTGGTGGTGCCGGCGAGGGCGGGCAGGCCGTTGATGGCCAGCTCGGAGCCGGCGGCGGCGGCCCACAGCGTGGGAGCACCGCCGTCGTTGTGCTTGATTTTCAGGGCGTCGAACTGGCCATCAATGCCCGTGGTGGCACCGGCCTGGAAGTACACGTAGGCCTCGTCGGTCAGGGCCGGGGCGCTGCTGCCGCGCAACGTGAGCTGCACCAGCGGGCGGCTGTCGGCCGTGGTGCGGTGGAAGGCCGTTTGGGGGGCCAGCGTGGTTTGGCGCACCGCGTTGGTGAGGGTGAGCGTGGCGGGGGCCGTGGCCCGCACGAAGAAGCTCTGGGCCACCGGAATCAGCGGGTTGCCGATGCCGGGGTTGCCGTTCATGCCGGGCAGAAAGGAGCGGTAGCTGCCGCCGTACTGGCTGCTGCTTTCAAACACGTACACCGCCGAGTTCATACCAGCCGGGATGTTCACCAGGCTCCAGTCGATGGGCGAGGGATAGGGGTTGCCCAGCAGATGGTAGCCAGCATCGGGGCTGTTGGCGCGGGTGAGCGGGCGCGACACCGGGCCGTTGGTCAGCGCACCAACGAAATCCACCTTTTCCGAACCCGGAATGTTCACCGAATACCCGAGGCCGGGCAGCATTACTTCGGTGCTGGTGGGCACTACCCAGCCTTTGTCAAACGCCGAATACGTGGTGGCCGGGCTGGTCAGCACCCGGGCTTCGTCGTAACGAAACACGTTGGGGAAAGACGGGACGCTGCCCGGCGCGGCCGACGTGTTGTACTGCTGGTTGAGGCTGGGCGTGAAGCCCGGCGTGGCCAGGTCCGACACCCGAGCGCCGGTTACCGGCGAGCTGTAGTGGCGATAGCCGGGGCCGCCGTAGGGCACCGTACTGATGTGGCGTTGCACCGTGGCGTTGCCCGTGATGCTGCCCGTGCCGGAGTTATCCACCAGCCCAGTGCCGGTAGCGTCCGAAAGCAGTGTCAGGTCGTTGCCGTTAGTGGCCAGGTTATTATTGGCCGGGTTCAGAACGCCACGAAAGCTCACGTCGCCGGCCTGGGCGACGCTGTGGTTCAGCGTCAGGTTCCAGAGTTGGGTGTTGCCGCTGCCGCCAATGTTCTGGGGCAGCAGGCCGGCACCGCTCAGCAGCACCGTGCCGCCGGTGGCCGCGATGGTGCCGTCGTTGACCAGGTCGCCTTCCAGGTCGAGGGTACCGCCGCCCATGGTGAGGGCCGTGCCGGGGGCCATATCCAGACTTTTGGCTGAGGCCGTGCCGTTGGTAATTACCGGGTAAGGCGCAGTGCCCAGCGGCACCAGGGCATCAAGGAGGCTGGTGGGCACGCCGTTGGTCCAGTTGCTGCTCGCGAACCAGTCGGTGGTGCGGTTGCCCCGCCACTCGGTGGCGGTGGCGGCGGCCGGCGCGGCCATTGGCAGCGTCGCCGTGTTGTTGTCGAGGGTGATGGCCCCCTGGCGCGTGAGCCCCCGCCCTTCCAGCGAAGCGCCCCGAATCATGTTGATGGACCCGTCCACGATGAGGGTGCCCTTGAACATGGAGGTCTGGCCCAGGTCCACCCGGCCCGTTACCAGCCAATACACGTTGCGGGCCGAAGCCCCGTTTGCCAGCGTCACCAACGAGTTGGCCCCGGTGGTCAGCGCCCCGGTCACGCGCAGGAAAAACAGTGCGTTGGGGTCATTTTGAGCGTCCAGAATAAGCTGGCCGGCCAGGGTTGTGGCCTGGTTCACGGTGTAAGAACCCGGCAACAGCGTCTGCGGCACGCCCGCCGTGCTGCCGTACACGGCCTTGGAGTTCACGTAGGTAATGCCGCTCATGTGGGCAAACGCCGTCTGCACGTCGCCCGCCGTTTGGGTCGAAAGAGTATTGGCTACGTGCCGGTTGCCGTTGATGATGCCCGGCGGAAACCCGTTGAACGCCCCGGCATTGGTGCCAATGTTGCCGTTGATGACGGTGGGGCCGGCGTTGTTCACCGCCCCCACGGCCGTGAACAACGCAAACGAGGCGGCGGCCCCTAGCGGAGGCGCGGTCTGGCTGGTGCCAGTATGCGGAATAGCCAGCACAGCTGCCCAAAACAGCAAAGAGGAAAATTTGTTTTTCATAAGTGAGAAATTTTTTATTGTGAAATTGTTTCCACCATACAAATTTCTCACCCTCAACCACATTACCTATTACACAATTTTTGAAATAATTTACATCTTTTACAAGTGCCGCATTTTGTGTTTCAGCTGCTTAAAGGCGGTCGGGGTCATGCCGGTTACTTTCTTGAACTGCGTCGAAAGGTGCGCCACGCTGGAGTAGTTCAGCTTATGGGCAATTTTGGTCAGGGTCATCTCGTCGTAGAGCAGCAGTTCTTTCACCCGCTCAATTTTGTGCATGATGATGGAATGCTCGATGGTGACCCCGGTAGTTTCCGAAAATAGTGTGGCGAGCGGAGCGTAATCACGCTTCATCTGCTGGCTGATGTAGGCCGAATTCTTGATGTTGGGCAAGGTGTCGGCGTGGAGCACAAGGGTCATGATAATGCCCTTTAGCTGCTCTATTATTTTGCCTTGCTGCTGGTCGAGCAGCTCCACGCCCAAGTGCTGCAGCTCCTGCTGCAACTGGGCGTGCTGCTGCAGGCTAATGCTTTGCTTGAACTCCATTTCCCCCAAATCTACCGTGCCGTAGTGCAGGCCCAAATCGTCTAGCTTGGCCTGCACCCGCGCCTTGCAGCGCACACTAACCATGTATTTGATGTAGAGTTTCATCGGATATAGTATGTTGATAGATGACTTCGGAATGAATGTAACTGATGTTACGCGGGCTGTTTCTTGTTTCTCGTTGCTTGTTGATGGTTTCTGGGCGGTTTTTGAGTTACTAGCGCAACAAGCAACGAGAAACAAGCAACGAGAAACAACTTGAAACACAAGACGCTCGAATTGCCCGCGTAACAGCAGAATGTAATTGGGTCACGGGCAAAGGTAGTTCGGCATTTCTGCCACTGCGGGCAAGCAAACTTACACGCGGTCGGGCCGCGCACAAGTCATAAAAACCCGAATAATTTTCGATTCCAAAACAGCAAAACTGCTTCCTGTACGCACGTCGCCGACCAATAGTCTGGCCCATGGTAGCGCCGCACGGTCGCGGTTTTTAAGGTGCGGCTGAAGCCGTGCTGCTTTACCTGAACTGCCGCATAAGCTGCTCGTTGATGCGGCGCACCAGGGCCGGGCCTTCGTAAACGAAACCAGTGTAGAGTTGAATGAGCGCGGCCCCGGCGGCGAGTTTCTCCACCGCATCGGCGGGCGAGTGGATGCCGCCGGAGCCGATGATGGGCAACGCGCCGCCGCTTTTTTGGTGCAGGTAGCGGATGACTTCGGTGGCGCGTTGGCGCAAGGGCCGGCCGCTGAGGCCCCCGGCCCCGAGGGCCGAAACGTAGGCGGGGCTGGTGCCCAGCCCGGCGCGGGCGACGGTGGTGTTGGTGGCAACGAGGCCGCTGAGGTTGGTTTCGCGGGCTATTTCGAGGATGTCGTCGAGCTGCGAATTGCTGAGGTCGGGGGCTATTTTGAGGAGGAGCGGGCGCGGCTGGGGGCGGGCCTGGTTGCGGGTTTGAAGTTGTTGGAGAAGGTCGATGAGGGGCTTTTTTTCCTGCAAGTCGCGCAGGCCCGGCGTGTTGGGGCTGCTCACGTTCACCACGAAATAATCGACTACTTCCACCAGGGCCTCGTAGGCAGCGAGGTAGTCGGCGGCGGCTTGCTCGTTGGGCGTGTCCTTGTTTTTGCCGATGTTGCCGCCGACGATGAGGCGGCGCGCCTGTGGCTGCCCCTGGCGCTGGGCCAAGCGGGCGGCCACAGCGCCAGCCCCGTCGTTGTTGAAACCCATGCGGTTTATCAGCGCCCCGTCGTGCGGCAGGCGGAAGAGGCGCGGGGCCGGGTTGCCGGGCTGCGGCCGGGGCGTAACGGTGCCGATTTCGACAAATCCAAAGCCCAAATCGGCCCAGGTGTCGGTGAGGGCGGCGTTTTTGTCCATGCCCGCAGCCAGGCCCACGGGGTTGGCGAATTTCAGCCCAAAAACCTCGCGGGCGAGGCCGGGGTGCTGGAAATCGTAGAGCTGACGCAGGGCGGCTTTGGCCCCCGGCAGCCGGGCAGCGCGGCGCAGGTTGTCGAACACGAGGTGGTGGGCGCGTTCGGCGTCGAGGGCAAAAAGCAGGGGTTTGACGAGGACCTTATACACCGCCGCTGTTCCGGCTGGCTTGCTCCTCGACTTTTACTTGGGCGATGATGGCGGGCAATTCGATGACAAGCGTGGGAATATCGTTTATTACAGAATTCCAGATTTGCGCTGCATCAACCCGGAAGTATTCATGGGCTATAAAATTTCGCATTCCACGGGTGGCCTGCCAGTCTATGCGCGGAAATCGTTCTTTAACAGCGGGCGAAACGTGCGAAGCCGCCTCTCCAATTACCATGAAACGCCGCAAGGCGATGTCAAGCAAGTCGTCATCGGCCAAAAAATCAGCCAACGAAACATCAGGCATTCGCTGGGAAATGCGTTCGGCCGCTTCGAGCATATGCTCTAAACGAGTGGAGTTAAGGAGCTTGCTCATAGATTATTTTTAAATCCGGCTCGATGTACGGCCGCGAAAACGGGGAGAGTGCGGTGCCCAAATCTACTTTAAGCCCCAGTCGTTGCTCCAAATCGTCCTGATAATGAACGAGGGTAAACAGAGAAACCCGCCCACTTGGAACTGTTTTCAACAGTATGTCCACGTCCGATTCGGCAGTGGCTTCCCCACGTGCATACGAGCCGAATAGCTCGACGCGCTGCACCGGTTTATCGGCGAAATACTCAGCCACTACCTGGCGGATGAAGTCAAGGGAAAGCGGCAGTGCGGGCATGGACGAAAAAGTTACGGGGCGTGGTCGGGGCCGAAGGTTTGGTTTAACTCCGCGAACAAATCTTCGAGAACGAAACGTAGTCCCGGCAAAATGTTTTGGGCGACGTGCCAGAGCTTGCCGGTGTCCACCCGAAAATACTCGTGGGCGATGAGGCTGCGGAATGCCTTGGTTTCGCGCCAATCCACGCTGGGCCA
Source organism: Hymenobacter sp. (assembly GCA_025356245.1). GTDB lineage: Bacteria > Bacteroidota > Bacteroidia > Cytophagales > Hymenobacteraceae > Hymenobacter. Next base: position 2,532 of record JANXUO010000496.1, on the reverse strand, counting down.
CAATTGCTGCGTTTCGGGAGAAACGTGCGCGGCAGCCTCGCCCAAAATCTCGAAGGCCCGTTCGACTGCAAACCGCAATTTTCGGTCGTGGTGCAGGGTTTCGACGGTTTCGTTTTGCAGGAACTGTTGAATATCGCGGGCCGCTTCCAGCATATGCAGCACCCGTTCGGGGTCACGCAACCGCGTTTTTTTGGGGTTCATAGAGGGTCGTGAGGTCTTTTTTGATGTAGCGCATCATATAGTCGGACACGGCGCTGCCCAGGTCCACTTTCACGCCCAACCGCTCGCTCAGGTCGTCGGCGTAGTGCAAGAAACCCCAGCCCACGTATTCTCGCATGGTCAGCAGCAGGTCCACGTCCGATTCGGCCGTGGCTTCCCCGCGTGCATACGAGCCGAATAGCTCGACGCGCTGCACCGGCTTATCGGCGAAATACTCAGCCACTACCTGCCGGATGAAATCGAGCGAAAGGGGCTTTTCCATTTAACATTTATCATTTAATATTTTTGTTCGGCACTACGTCATCTTCACTCATTTTACCAGACGAAGTTAGCCAAACTTGAACGGCAAATGTCAAATGTTGAATGGCAAATGTTAAATGTTAAATGAAAAACTCAGCCCGCCCAGCCTTCCCTATCGAGGCTGCGGTACTGAATGGCTTCGGCCAGGTGCTGGATTTGGATGTCGTCGGTGCCGGCGAGGTCGGCGATGGTGCGGGCTACTTTGAGGATGCGGTCGTAGGCGCGGGCACTCAGGCCGAGGCGCTCCATGGCCGTTTTGAGGAGCAGGCGGCCGGCGTCGGTTATCTGGCACAAGTCCTTCACCATCTGGGGCGGCATCATGGCGTTGGAGTGAATGTCGGGGTAGTCGGCGAAGCGGGCTTCCTGAATTTGGCGGGCCTTATCGACCCGGAGTTGGATGGCGGCGCTGGGTTCCGACTTGCGGGTTTCGGTCATCTGGTCGAAGGTGACGGGCGTGACTTCGACGTGTAAATCAATACGGTCGAGGAGCGGGCCGCTGACTTTGTTGAGGTACTTCTGGACGAGGCCGGGGCCGCAGACGCACTCCTTTTCGGGGTGGTTGTAGTAGCCGCAGGGGCAGGGGTTCATGCTGGCTATCAGCATAAAGTTGGCCGGGAACTCAATGCTGAGCTTGGCGCGGGCGATGGTAACGCGGCGCTCCTCCAGCGGCTGCCGCATGACTTCGAGCACCGTGCGCTTGAACTCGGGCAGCTCGTCCAGAAAGAGTACGCCGTTGTGGGCCAACGAGATTTCGCCGGGCTGCGGGTTGCTGCCGCCGCCCACGAGGGCCACGTCGGAAATGGTGTGGTGCGGGCTGCGAAACGGCCGGGTACTGAGCAGGCCGCCGCCGGCGAGCTTGCCGGCCACGGAGTGTATCTTGGTGGTTTCGAGGGCTTCCTGCATCGTGAGGGGCGGCAGGATGCTGGGCAGGCGCTTGGCGAGCATGGTTTTGCCCGCGCCGGGCGGCCCAATCATGATGGCGTTGTGCGAGCCGGCGGCGGCAATTTCCAGGGCCCGCTTGATGTTTTCCTGGCCCTGTACGTCGGCGAAATCGGCGGTGTACTTGTTGGCGTCGGTCTGAAACAGGTCGCGGGTATCGACGGTGGTGGGCCGCACGTCGAGGCGGCCCTCGAGAAAGTCGATGGCCTCCTGCAAGCTGCTCACGGCCAGCACGTCGAGATTATTGACGATGGCGGCTTCCTCGGCGTTTTCCTTGGGCAGGATGATGCCCTTGAAGCCTTCTTTGCGGGCCTGAATGGCGATGGGCAGCACCCCGCGAATGGGCCGCAGGTCGCCATCCAACGACAGCTCGCCCATGATGACGTAGTTGGCTAAAAGTTCGGTGTTTAGCTGCTGCGAGGCGTGCAGAATACCCAGCGCGATGGGCAGGTCGTAGGCGGCGCCTTCCTTGCGGATGTCGGCCGGGGCCATGTTCACCACCACCTTGGTGCGGGGCATCCGGTAGCCCCGAAATTTCAGGGCGGCCTCGATGCGCTGCTGGCTCTCCTTGATGGCGTTGTCGGGCAGGCCGACGACGTGGAAGAGCGTGCCGGCCATCACCACGACTTCGATGGTAATGGTGTAGGCGTGAACGCCCTGCACGGCCGAGCCGAAGGTTTTGGTAAGCATGGACCGCAGATTCAAACTGATTTAACGGATGGAACGGATGCGCCGCTGGCGCGGCTGGCGACGCGGGGCGGCGGGAGGGGGCAGGGGCAAGTTCGGGCACGAATGTAGGGCGCAATGCCGTAGCGGCGAGGCGGGGGGCGTACGGGGCCGGTAGTACGACTGCAGTTGCGGCCCTACCCGGCCGGGGCTATGGGGCAGAGCCGTTAGGTTCTCAAATTTTGGGTGTTGGGTGTTGGGTGTTGGGTGTTGGGTGTTGGGTGTTGGGTGTTGGGTGTTGGGTGTTGGGTGTTCGGTGTTCGGTGTTCGGTGTTCGGTGTTCGGTGTTCGGTGTTCGGTGTTCGGTGTTGGGTGTTGGGTGTTGGGTGTTGGGTGTTGGGTGTTGGG
>JANXUO010000472.1 GCA_025356245.1 Hymenobacter sp. | reverse complement strand
CTACTGCACCGGCCCCAAAAACTTAGTCTTGGTTTCCGAAATCAACTTCCCGCCGCTGAACACGCCGATGCGGATTTTCTGGTTCGTCTCGCGCAGCGCCGCCCTCGGCAATTCAGCAAAAAACACCCCCTCGGCAATGCCTTGCGCGGGCAGCTGCAGCCCATCGGCGCCGACCAGCGAGATGGTGCCGCCGGCCGGCTCCAGCAGGCGCAGCGTGATGGGGTACGGGCGGTTGGTTTTGTTGATGATGGACACGTTGTAGAGGTTGGTGATGGTGCCGTGGGCGGTTTTTTGAAACAGCTGGCCCGGCGTACGCAGCACCGTGGCCGCCACGTTGGAGCGCGAGGCCAGCAGCAGCGTGAGGCCCGCCAGCAACACCACCAGCGCGCCCGACAGGGCCTTCATGCGCCCGGTGAGGCGGAATTTGGTGCCGTTGGCAATGTCGTTTTCTGAGGCGTGGCGGATGAGGCCCTTCGGTAAATTCACCAAGTCCATGATGCTGTCGCAGGCATCGATGCAGGCGGTGCAATTGGTGCATTCGAGCTGCTGGGCGCCGTTGCGGATGTCGATGCCCGTGGGGCACACCTGCACGCACTGGTGGCAATCGATGCAATCGCCGGCGGTGCGGGCCACGTGTTTGTGGAGCTTCTCGCGGGGCTCGCCGCGCTGGTAGTCATAGGCTACCACGAGGCTGTCTTTATCCAGCAAAATGCCCTGCAAGCGGCCGTAGGGGCAGGCAATGATGCACACCTGCTCCCGAAACCGCGCAAACACGGCGTAGAACCCCCCCGTGAACAGCCCCATCGAAGCCAGCCCGCCGAGGTGCGCCTGCGGCGGGTCGGTGATGAGTTGAGTCAGCTCATCGGTGCCGATGATGTAGGCCAGAAAAGTGTTGGCGATGAGAAACGAGACCAGCAGAAACAGCGCGTGCTTGCTGGTTTTGCGCCAGGTTTTGTTCCAATCCCACGCGGCGCGGTCCAGCGCTTTTTGCTGGGGCGCGTCGCCTTCGAGCCAGTACTCGATGCGCCGGAAAATCATTTCCAAAAAGATGGTTTGCGGGCACACCCACCCGCAAAACACTCGCCCGTACACGATGGTAAACAGGATGATGAACAGCACAAACGCCAGCGCCCCCACCAGCAGAATAAAGAAATCCTGGGGCCAGAAAATCTGACCGAAGATGATGAACTTCCGGGCCGGCAGGTTCAGCATGAGCACCGGCAAGCCGTTGAGGCGCAGCCAAGGGCCGGCAAACAGCACCGCCAGCAGGCCGTAGCTCAGCCACTTGCGGGCGCGGTAGAGCCGGCCGCTGGGCTTGCGCGGGTACAGCCAGACGCGCTTGCCCGCCGCATCGACAGTGGCGATGTGGGTGCGGAAATCATCGTCGGGTTGGAAGGTGAGGGACATGGCGTAGCGCGGACTTTACAGACTGCGCAGGAGTGGTTTTGAGCGGACATAATCCGTTGTTCGGGCGCGGGCTACAAAGTCCGCGTTACTTCCCCTTGCGGCGGCTTGGCATTTGCCGGCCGCGTGCCCCGCAACGAGCGGATGTAGGACGCCACCTGCAGCATTTGCTTGCCGGCCAGCTTGCCCTTCCAGGCCACCATGCCCTTGCTCTGCACCCCGAACTTGATGGTTTTGTAGACGTGGTTGACGTCGCCGCCGTGCAGCCAGTAGTCGTCCGTCAGGTTGGGGCCGACTTTGCCCTCGGCGCTGGCCCCGTGGCAGGGCGCGCAGTTGGTGACGAAGAGGGCTTTGCCGGCACCCAGGTCGGCCGGGGCGGTGAGGGCAGCGTAGGTCGTGACGGCGTTGGGGTCGTCGGCCACGGTGGATACCAATAGGGCGGCCTGGCGCATTTCGGTTTCGTATTCAGCCGTTTGCAGCTGCCCGGCGCGGGCCACGTGGTAGTAGCCCACGTAGCCAAACGCAAACACGACGGTGAAGGCAAAGCCGTACTTCCACCACGGCGGCAGGTCGTTGTCGTACTCGTGGATGCCGTCGTAGTCGTGGTCGGTCAGCTCGTTTTTGACCTCGCCCGTCACCAGGCGCGGGTCGCCGATGAGCAGGCCCAGCACTTTGCCGCTCCAGGTGTCGTGCACCGTGGGCAGGGCGTAGAGCTGGCGCAGCTGCGGCTTCATCGTCGTCACCACCATCACAAAAACGAGCAGCAGCACCAGCAGCACCAGCAGCAGGGTGGTCAGCAAAAACCAGAACAGCATGACCTGGGTATCCGGGCCACCGGCCCTGGCGGGCGCGGCAGCTTCGGGGGCTTGGGCCGCGGCCGTGCCGGCGCGCAGCAGCACGAGCAGGGGAGCGGCCAGCAGCCCGGGCGGGGTTTTTCGGCAGGTTAGCATAGGATGTCGTGGTCGAGTTGGGCCTGGCGCAAATCTTCCTCGGTGCCCAGGGGCAGCTGGCTCATGTCGTGCAGGTGCTGGCGGTTGGCAATCGCCACGTAAATGAGCAGGCCGAGGAAGAAGAGAAAGAAAATGGCGAAGGAGATGAGCGGGTATATCGCGACGCCGGCAATGGATTGCAATACGTTCTTATCCATGATATTTGGGATTGTAGCGCGGACTTTATAATCCGCGCCTGGGGTGCGTTGGTGTGGTTGTTCGGGCGTGAGCTACAAAGGCCGCGCTACTTTAATATCCGTGCCCAGCCGTTGCAGGTAGGCAATCAGGGCCACGATTTCCCGGTCCGATTTCACGTCGATGTCCTCCTTTTTCAAGTCCCGCACAATGCCAGCAGCCTGCCCCTGCGCGTCGGCCACGGCCTCCTTATCGAAGCCCGCCGGGTAGGGCGTGCCGAAGCCTTGCAGCACCCGGATTTTTTTGGCCAGCGTCGAGTTATCGAGCTTGCTGTCATACAGCCACGGGTAGGGCGGCATGATGGAGCCGGGCGACATACTGGTGGGGTCCATCATGTGGTTGTAGTGCCAGGAGTTGGGGTATTTGGCCCCCTCGCGGTGCAAATCGGGGCCGGTGCGCTTGCTGCCCCACAGGAAGGGCCGGTCGTACACGAATTCGCCGGCCTTGCTGTACTCGCCGTAGCGCTCAGTTTCGGAGCGGAACGGGCGCACCATTTGGGTGTGGCAGTTCGAGCAGCCCTCGCGGATGTAGAGGTCGCGGCCCTGCAATTCGAGCGGCCGGTAGGGTTTCACGGCGGCAATGGTGGGCACGTTCGATTTTACCAGGAAGGTCGGAACCATCTCCACGGCCCCGCCGATGGCGATGGCCACGGTGGCCAGCACGGCCAGCTGGAAGGGGCGGCGCTCAATCCAGCGGTGCCAGTGGCCGGTGTGCTGGTCGTCGGCGGCGGGCAGCAGCGCGGGCGCCTGGGCGCGCTCTTCGGCCAGCAGCGTGCCGGCCTGGGCGGTTTTGAAGAGGTTGTAGGCCATCAGCAGCGCGCCGCCGAGGTAGAGCACCCCGCCAATGCCGCGCAGGTAGTACATGGGCACCAGCTGCAGCACGGTTTCGAGGAAGTTAGGGTATTGCAGCATCCCTTCGGCGTTAAACTGCTTCCACATCAGGCCCTGCGTGAAGCCAGCCAAGTACAGCGGCAGCACATAAAACAGGATGCCGATAGTGCCCACCAGAAAGTGGGTGTTAGCCAGCTTTTTCGAGTATAGCTCGGTGCGGTAGAGGCGAGGCCACAGCCAGTACAGCATGGCGAAGGTGAGGAAGCCGTTCCAGCCCAATGCTCCAACGTGGACGTGCGCTACAATCCAGTCGGTAAAGTGAGCCAGAGCATTCACGTTTTTCAGTGCCAGCATGGGACCTTCGAAGGTGGCCATGCCGTAGGCCGTAATGGCCACCACCATGAACTTGAGCACCGGCTCTTCGCGCACTTTATCCCAGGCTCCGCGCAGCGTGAGCAGGCCGTTTATCATGCCCCCCCAACTCGGCGCAATCAGCATTACGGAAAAGGCGACACCCAGACTTTGGGCCCAATCGGGCAGCGCGGTGTAGAGCAAATGGTGCGGCCCGGCCCAGATATAGATAAAAATTAGCGACCAAAAGTGAATGATACTCAGTCGATAAGAATACACTGGCCGAC
>JANXUO010000382.1 GCA_025356245.1 Hymenobacter sp. | reverse complement strand
CTAATTGACGGTATGCCAATTCTTTATTTTTCATTCAGCGCAGCGCCTCATTCTTTATTCGACTACAATTCAACGAGTTTTTCGTACGTCTCCGGGCGGCGGTCGCGGAAAAACTGCCAAGTGTTGCGCACCTCGTCAATCATGTCAAGGTCAAATTCCGAAATCAGTAGCTCGTCTTTGTACTCATCGGCTTGCGCGATGATTTGGCCGCGCGGGTCCACGAAATACGAGGTGCCGTAGAAGCGGCCCAGGTTCCAGGGCTTCTCTTCGCCCACGCGGTTGATGCACCCCATAAAGTAGCCGTTGGCCGCCGCGTGCGCAGGCTGCTCTAGTTTCCACAGGTACTGCGAGAGGCCGGCCACGGTGGCCGAAGGGTTGTACACAATTTCGGCGCCGTTCAGGCCCAGCACGCGGGCGCCATCGGGGAAGTGGCGGTCGTAGCAGATGTACACGCCCACTTTGGCGTATTTGGTTTGGAACACGGGGTAGCCCATGTTGCCGGGCTTGAAGAAGAACTTCTCCCAGAAGCCGGAGGTGTGGGGAATGTGGTTTTTGCGGTACTTGCCGAGGTAGGTACCGTCGGCGTCAATCACGGCGGCCGTGTTGTAGAGGAAGCCCGCGGCTTCGCGCTCGTACACCGGTACAATGATGACCATGTTGTATTTCCTGGCGTATTCGGCCATGCGCTCGGTGGTGGGGCCGGGCACGGCTTCGGCCGAGGCGTACCAGGCTTTGTCCTGGCCGGGGCAGAAGTACGGGGTGTTGAAGATTTCCTGCAAGCAGAGAATTTGTACGCCCTGCCGGCCGGCCTCCTCAATCAGCGGAATGTGCTTGGCTTCCATCGCCTGCATGATTTCCTGGATGGTGCCTTCGCCTTCGGTCATCGGCAAGCTCATTTGGATGAGGCCGGATTTAATTATTCTGGGCATTTGGAGAAGTGTTGAATGTTAAGTTTCGCGCAAAGTTTCGCGAAGTTTCAAATTAAGTTTCGCGAAGGCTTATCCCCAAAATTTTGCGAGACTTAATTTAAAACTCCGCGAAATTTTGCGCTAAATTTCTGATGGTCTGCGTTTGATGAATTGCCCGTAGCCTTTGGCAACTTTCGCTTCGCCAGCGTCCACGGCCACTTTTCCGCGTAGTAGCACGGTGTCAATCTTACCGGTCAACTCCCAGCCTTCGTAGGCCGAGTAATCGACGTTCATGTGGTGCGTGGCGGCCGAAATGGTGTGCTTTTTTTGCGGGTCAAAAATTACCAAATCCGCATCGGCCCCGATGCTGATGGTGCCTTTGCGCGGAAACATACCGAAGATTTTGGCGGCATTGGTCGAGGTCACTTCCACAAATTTTTGCAGCGTGATTTTACCCTTGTTCACGCCTTCCGAAAACAGCAGTTCCATGCGGTGCTCGATGGCGGGGTGGCCGTTGGGAATTTTCGAGAAGTCGTCCTTGCCCAGCAGTTTCTGCTCCCACATAAACGGGCAATGGTCGGTGCCCACCACGTTCACCAGTCCTTGGTTCAAGCCAGCCCACAGCGTGGCCTGGTCTTTTTTCTCGCGCAACGGGGGCGACATCACCACCTTCGCGCCGTTGGCCTCATCCTCGTACAGCGACGCATCGAGTACCAGATACTGAATGCAGGTTTCGACTAGCACGCGCTGGTTGCGCTCGGTGGCGCGGCGCACCTGGTTGAGGGCGCCCTCGCAGGTGAGGTGGACGATGTAAGCGTTTACGCCGGTGTAGTTGGCGATGTCGGCGAAACGGCCCGAGGCTTCGGCCTCCGTTACTTCCGGCTGCGACAGGTAGTGGTAAAGCGGCGTAAGCTTTCCGGCAGCTTTGTGCTGGGCGATGAGCGTGTCAATCATGTCGCCGTTGGTGGCGTGGGCCGTCACGAGGCCGCCGTGCTTTTTTACCTCCTGCATCAGCCCCACCATCTGCGCGTCGTCAATCATGAGCGCGCCCTTGTAGGCCATGAAGGTTTTGAAGGACGTAATGCCCTCGGCAATCAGGCCCTTGATTTCCTCTTTGGTGCTGGGGTTAAAATCCGTCACGGCCATGTGAAACGAGTAGTCGCCCACGGCATTGCCGGTGGCGCGGCCGCTCCATTCTTCAAACGCCGAGCGCAACGATTTGCCCTGCGTCTGCAGAATAAAATCGATGACCGTGGTAGTGCCGCCGTGCAGCGCGGCGCGGGTGCCGGTTTCGTAAGTGTCGGAGCTGAAAGTGCCCATGAACGGCATTTCCAAATGTACGTGCGGGTCGATGCCGCCCGGCATCACCAGTTTGCCGGTGCAGTCAATCACCTCCGCGCCCTCCGCCGACAAGTTGCGACCAATGGCGGCAATGGTTTCGCCGTTAATTAAAATATCGCAAACCGCGTCGGAATCAGCGGTGACAACACGGCCGTTTTTTAAGAGCACCGCCATGGTTAATACGTGTGCTTATCCGCAATTTCCAAAGCTTCCGAAATAATGGCCAGCCCCTCGTCAATCTCATCTTTCGTAATGGTCAGCGGTGGGCAGATGAAGATGTAGCTCCAGCGCACGAACGTATACATGCCCAACGCACGGATTTTGGCGGCTACCTGGTTCATGACGACCATTTGGTCGTTGGTGGCGTTCCAGGGGGCCATGGGCTCCTTGGTTTCGCGGTTCTTCACCAACTCCAGGCAGCCGAAGAGGCCGGTGTTGCGCCAGTCGCCGATGCTGGGGTGGTGGCGCCGGAGCTGGGCCACTTGCTCGTCCATGTACTGGCCCATTTGCACGGTGTTTTCCAGCAGGTTGTCTTCTTCGTAGATGTCGAGCACGGCCACGGCGGCGGCGCAGCTTACGGGGTGGGCCGAGTAGGTGAGGCCCAGCGGCAAGGGCTTGTCGTCGAACGACTTGGCAATGGCCTCGTCCACCATCACCGCCCCCAGCGGCAGGTAGCCGGCCGTGATGCCCTTGGCCATGCACATGATGTCGATTTTGACACCGTGGTGTCCGACCCGAACCATTTGCCGGTGCGGCCGAAGCCCGACATCACCTCGTCGGCCACCAGCAAAATGCCGTGCCGGTCGCAGATGTCGCGCACCCGCGCCCAGTAC
>JANXUO010000310.1 GCA_025356245.1 Hymenobacter sp. | reverse complement strand
GGCGCGAAAGTGACCCTGCGCGGCGAGCGGATGTACGAGTTCCTCGACCGTTTGCTGACGGTGGCTTTGCCCCGCGTACGGGACTTCAAAGGCATCAACGACAAAGGGTTTGATGGCCGGGGCAACTACACGCTCGGGGTGAAGGAGCAAATCATCTTTCCCGAAATCTCGATTGATAAAATCAAGAGCATTTCGGGCATGGACATCACCTTCGTGACCAACGCCGAAAACGACGAGCAGAGCTACGCCCTGCTCAAAGCCTTCGGAATGCCGTTTGCTAACGCTAAAAAAGAAGCTTAATCTCCCGAACTCATGGCTAAAGAATCCATCAAAGCACGGGAGCGCAAGCGCATTGCCACCGTGGCTCGCTACGCCGAGAAGCGCAAGGCCCTGAAGGCCGCCGGCGACTTCGAAGGTCTCGACAAATTGCCCAAGAATGCTTCGCCCGTGCGCCTGCACAACCGCGACATGATTGACGGCCGCCCCCGCGGCTACATGCGTAAGTTCGGCATCAGCCGCGTTCGGTTCCGCGAAATGGCGCTGGCCGGCAAGATTCCGGGCGTAACGAAGTGCAGCTGGTAAAGCTCCATTTATCAGTTGTTCTCATTCCCAAGTCTGGGCCTTTCGGGGTCCGGGCTTGGGAATTTGTGGTTTTGGTAAGTAGCGGTTGGTGATGGTGTTTGTTTGCGCAGAAAAGAGCAGACAATTGTGAGGGCACTCTACTTGGTGGTACACCGTTCTGGGGCAACCTACGTGAGACCCCTCCGGTGGCAGCACCGCTTGGTAGTACACCGTTTAACGCCAGCGCACTTTAGCCCCGGTTTGCCCGGCGTGCAATCGGGCGGGTACGTTGTCGAGAATGATTTGCCGCAACGCCGTGAGCAGCGGCAGCCGGACGAAGCTTTGGGGCACCACCAAGCTCACTTTACGCACCGGCTCGGAAGCGGCGAAGCGCTTGACCAGAGGGTTGCGGCCCGCCTCGTCCAGCACCGCCAGCTTGGGCACCACGGTGTAGCCGTGCTGCCGGCGCACCAATTCTTTGATGGTTTCGATGGAGTCGCTTTCGTAGGTGAGGTGGGCGGCGGGGTCGGTGGTCAATTCGTGGAGGTTGAGCACTTGCTGGCGGAAACAATGGCCCTGCTGTATCAGCCCGAGGCCGGGTTGGTGGAGGTCAGCGGGGCGGACGGTGGCGCGGCCGGCCAGTGGGTGCGAGGCGGCTACGAAGGCCAGAAGAGGTTCTTCCAGCACCGGCAGCTCGCGCAGGTGGCGGTGGTCGAGTGGCGTCACGAGCAGGCCTACGTCGAGGCGGTAGTCCTTTAGCTGCTGAATGATTCCCTGCGAGTGCAGCTCCTCGACGTGAACGCGCAGCAGTGGATAGGCCGCCGTGAAAGGCACCAAAAAGCGCGGCACCAGGTACGGCGCCAGCGTCGGGATGATGCCCAGGCGCAGCTCGCCCACCATCTCGTCCTTCTCCACCTGCCCCAGCTCGCGGAGTTGCTGGGCCTCGCGCAACGCGCGGCGAGCCTGCTCGATTACCTTAATCCCCAGCACGGTCGGCCCGGCCCCTTTTTTGGTGCGGTCGAAAAGCAGGATGCCCAATTCTTCCTCCAGCTTCTGGATTTTAAACCCTGAGCACGAGCTGAGTGACGTGGCTTTTTTCGGCCGCTACGCCAAACTGCCGATATGTATCGAAAGTCACCAAACAAGTAAATTGCTGGATGTTCACGGCGGATAGTATAAGCGGTTCTTATGACAGCATCCGAAATTTGTATTTTGAATTATAACAAAGGCGCCGGAAATTTGTGGCATCAAACGGCGGACAAGTCTTATCGGGCAAGATTTTTTTGCTGCGCGGCTGTGTTGACCACCAACCGACGGGCGCGGAATCGTTGCTGCGCTCAGCATCCGGCCAGCGCAACGGCTCAAACGTCGCCTTTCTCCTTACTCCCTCACGTCTCCCTAAAAAAATTATGGAAGAAGCAACCCAACCCCGGAAGCTGACGACGGCCAGTGGCCGCCCCATGTTCGACAACCAGAATTCGCAGTCGGCCGGCCCCCGGGGGCCGCTGCTGTTGCAGGACTACTTCCTGCACGAGAAATCGGCCCATTTCAACCGCGAACGCATTCCCGAGCGCGTCGTTCATGCCAAAGGCTCCGGGGCTTACGGCAAGTTTACTGTCACCCACGACATTACGCACCTCACCCGCGCCAAGCTCTTTGGTAAGGTCGGCAACGAGTGCAAAATGTTTACCCGCTTCAGCACCGTGGGCGGCGAACGCGGCTCGGCCGACACCGAGCGCGACCCGCGCGGCTTCGCCCTGAAGTTCTACACCGAAGACGGCAACTGGGATTTGGTGGGCAACAACACGCCGGTTTTCTTCGTGAAAGACCCGCTGAAATTCACCGACTTTATCCATACCCAGAAGCGCGAGGCCCGCTCCAACCGCAAGTCGCCCACCATGATGTGGGACTACTGGAGCCTCAACCCCGAAAGCCTGCACCAGGTCGCGATTTTGATGAGCGACCGCGGCACGCCCTACGGTTACCGTCACATGCACGGCTACGGCTCGCACACGTTTTCGCTGATTAACGCCGCCAACGAGCGGACGTGGGTGAAATTCCACTTTCGCACCCAGCAGGGCATCCAGAATTTTAGCAGCGCCGATGCTGCTAAAATGAAAGGCGAAGACCCCGATTTCGCCCAGCACGACCTGATTGACGCCATCGACGGCGGCGATTTTCCGCGCTGGACGATGTTTATCCAGACCATGACCGAGGAGCAGGCCCGCGACTTCCGCTGGAACCCCTTCGACCTCACCAAAGTATGGCCGCAGGGCGAATTTCCGCTCCAGGAAGTGGGCGTAATGGAGCTCAACGCCATTCCCGAAAACTACCACGCCCACGTGGAGCAGGCCGCTTTTGCCCCGGCGCACGTTGTGGACGGCATCGGCTACTCGCCCGACAAAATGCTGCAAGGCCGCATCCTCAGCTACCCCGACGCGCACCGCTACCGCCTGGGAGCCAACTACGAACACCTGCCCGTAAACGCCTGCCCGTTTGGTTTTAGCAACTACCAGCGCGACGGCCGCATGGCCCTCGGCGACAACGGCGGCGCCGGCCCCAACTACTTCCCCAACAGCTTCGACGGGCCCGTGGAAGACAAAACCCAGGGCGAGCCGCCCCAGCAGCTCGACGGCTTTGCCGCCCGCTACGACCGCAACGAAGGCCCCGGCAACGACGACCACTACACCCAGGCCGGCAACCTGTTCCGCCTGCTCGACAAGCCGGCCCAGGACAACCTCATCGCGAACGTGGTCGGGGCCATGTCGGGCGTGGCCGGCCCCAAGCGCGACCTCATTTCGCAGCGCCAGCTCTGCCATTGGTTCCGGGCCGATGTGCGCCTGGGCATGGCCATCGCCAAAGGCCTGAACCTGGACGTGGAAATGCCCGCAGCCCACGCGCCAGCCGAGGCAGCGCTGGTATAGGCAACCGGTATTGAAGAAAATAAGAACGGCCAGCTTCGGAAGAAGCTGGCCGTTTTTTTGGCACAAACAGAAATCGAAACGTGACAACGACCAAGTAATTAAACTGTCAGTGGTAACGGCTGTTTTTTCCTGTTCAGCAACAACTAATAAAGGAAGCACCACGCACCAGCAACACTTGGATTTTACCCCGCTACTCAGATTGGTTTCCAGGCTGCTGCACCGCGAAGCTCCTGCTCTGTCTCGCGCCAACAGCAAGTTGGTAAAGGTTGTGCGCGAGGCGAAATAAGCGCTTCGCGGTGCCAGTTAGAGCAGTTTCTAACTTCGTGTGCAGCTGGCCGCGTGCACGAACCAGGGAACCGCCCTGGGTGGGCACTGGCCTGGAACCCACGCTACCGTTAGTGGCTGCCCGGAGGTTGTACGGCTCCCCGGGCTTTGCTTGCTGTTGTGCCAAAAACCGGCCTGGTTTGCTACCAGCTGCCGCTGGCACCGCCGCCGCCGCTGCTGCCGCCGCCGAAACCACCGAAGCCACCCCCGCCGCCGCCACCGAAACCGCCGCCGCCACCAAAGCCACCGCCGCCGCCGAAACCGCCGCCAAAGCCGCCTCTGCCGCCGCCGCCTAGCAGGAAGCCGGTGGCCAGGCCGCCGAGGCCGCTGCCGCGACCGCCACGGCCGCCACCGCCGCGGTTGATGAGGATGAAAACGATGATGAGGCCGAAGATGATGAGGCCGAAGGGAATGCCGGAGCCGCTGCCGTCGCGGCCGTCGCGGCGGGCGTCGGCGGGGTCGGCTTTGTATTCGCCTTTGGCGAGGGCGATGAGTTGGTCGGTGGCCTGGTCGAGGCCGGTGTAGTACTGGCCTTGCTTGAAGGCGGGGGCGATGGTGTTGGCTATAATGCGACGGGCCAGCACGTCGGGCACGGCGCCTTCGAGGCCGTAGCCGGTTTGGATGCGGGCGGTGCGCTCCTGCTGGGCGATGAGGAGCAGGATGCCGTTGTTTTTGCCCTTGCGGCCAATGCCCCAGCTTTCGTAGAGGCGCTGGGCATAGTCGGCAATTTCGTTGTCGCCGAGGGTGGGGACGGTGACGACGGCGATTTGGGACGAGGTGCTGTCGTTGTAGGCAACGAGCTTTTGCTCCAGGTTCCGGGCCTCGGTGGGGGAGAGGAGGCCCGCGAGGTCGTTTACCAGGCGCGGCGGGTCGGGCCGGGCCGGGACGGGCGCCTGGGCGCTGCCAACAACAGCCAGCAGGCAGAGCAGCAAGGTGAGGAACCCGGCCGCCCTGGGGCGGCTGGGGGTGGCTCGGGGCGTCAGGGATTTAGCCGAAACCATTGGGATAGGGTGTTGGGAAGGCAGGGAACAGGATTGGTTTGGGCAGCACGGCACGGGGTGAAAACCCGCGTTGCATCAGCCCAGCGAGATGCTGTCGTCCAGCTCGTTTTGGTCGGTGGTGGCGTCGTAGGGGAAAAACCTGCGGAGCTGTTCGCCCACGAGTTTCACCCCGGCTTCGAGGCCGGCTACGTAGTTTTCGGCCCGGAAATGGTGCAGAACGGCCTCCTTGGTCAGCTCCCAGAAGTCGTCGGGCACGGCGGCGTTGATGGCGGCATCGCCGACGACGGCAAACTGGCGGCTGCTCCAAGCCATGTAAAACAGGACGCCGTTGCGCTGGGAAGTGCGGTGCATGTTGAGCTCGCCGAACACCTGAGCGGCGCGGTCGAGCGGCTCGGGCGTGGGGCAGGTTTCTTCGAGGTGCACCCGGATTTCGCCCGACGTCAGCACTTCGGCGGCGCGGATGGCCGCTACCAGGGCCGCGTCCTGGGCGGGGGTGAGGGGAGTTTTCATTGATTAACTCGCTGCCGACCTAAAACTGCACGTTGGGTGCTTTGCTGGCGGCGGGGTCGGCTTCAAAGTAGGGCTTCTCGGCGAAGCCGTACATTTTGGCAAACAGGTTGTTGGGAAACGACTTGGTGTAGGTGTTGTAGTCGTTGGTGGCGGCGTTGAATTTGCCGCGCTCGACGTTGATGCGGTTCTCGGTGCCTTCAATCTGGGCTTGAAAATCGCGGAAGGAATCGGTAGATTTCAATTGCGGGTAGTTTTCCTGCACGGCGAGGAGGCGGCCGATGCCGGCGGAAATCTGGCTTTGCGCGGCCTGGAATTTCTGCAGGTTTTCGGGGGTGAGCTGGTCGGCGTTGAGCGTGACGGAGGTGGCTTTGGCGCGCGCCTCGACGACTTCGCGCAGGGTGGTTTGCTCGAATTTGGCGCTGCCCTTGATGGTGTTGACGACGTTGGTGAACAAGTCGGTGCGGCGTTGGTAGGAGCTTTGCACGTTGGCCCACTGGCTTTTTACGGCCTGCTCGCGCTCGGTCATGCCATTAAAGCCGCAGGAGGTTTGGGTGAGCAGGGCCAACAAGCCGAGGCAGTAGAGAAGAATGCGTTTCATGGGGGGGAAGGTAACGCGGGTTGTGGGCCGCGGCGTGGGAGAACGAATGATTGGTGCCTCCACAGCAGCTGGCCCAAGCCGAGCCGCTGCTTTTGGATAACGGTGCAAAGTACGCAAACAAGTACCGGGGGTTGGGGCGGCGCGGCAAGAGGCGCAGGTTTTGACCCCTACCTTCATTGCTGGCAACCGGCGGCGGCTTTACTTCGCGGGTTGAAAACCAGCGTTACCTCCTTTAGTATGAAAGCCGTAATTCCTGTGGCCGGCATCGGTACCCGCCTGCGCCCGCACACGCATACCCAACCCAAAAGCTTGGTGCCGGTGGCGGGCAACACCATCCTGGGGCACATTATTGACCGGCTGCTGGGGGCGGGGCTTACGGAGTTTGTATTTATTGTGGGCTATTTGGGCGATAAGATTGTGGAGTACGTGCGCCAGCAGTACCCCGCGTTGCAGGCCCAGTTTGTGGTGCAGGAGCCGCGCGAGGGCTTGGGGCACGCGCTGTGGCTGGCCCGCGACACCTTCCGGCACGACCCGGACGGGGTGCTGATTTTGCTGGGCGATACCATCGTCGATGTCGATTTGCCCGCTTTGCTGGCCACGCCCGGCTCGGTGCTGGCTGTGAAGGAGGTGAAAAAGCCCAGTATGTTTGGGCTGGTGGAGATTGGTGCCGGGGGCCGCGTGAGCAAGGTGGTGGAGAAGCCGCGCATCCCGAAATCGAACTTCGCGATGGTGGGCCTCTATAAGCTGGTGGACGCCGAAAATCTGGCCCAGGCCCTGGAATGGCTCATGCAAACCGAGCTGCGCACCCACGAGGAGTACCAGCTCACCGATGCGCTGATGCACCTCATCGCGCAGGGCGAGGTGATGACGACCTGCCCCGTGGACAACTGGTTTGACTGCGGCCGCAAGGAAACCCTGCTCGAAGCCAACGCCCGCCTGCTCAACCGCCCCGAGTTTCTGGCCCCGCGCGCGTACCCCGAGTTTCCGGGCGCGGTCATCATTCCGCCGGTCAGCATTGGGCCGGGGTGCCAGATTTCGCACTCCATCATCGGCCCCAACGTGGCCATCGGCGAGAAAACCATCATCACCAACACCATCCTCAGCGACTCGATTATCGGCTCGTACTCCGAGCTGCGCTCGGCCGTGATGCACGACTGCATTGTGGGCTCGGACGCGAGCTTTCGGGGCCTGAACCACTCGCTTAATATTGGCGACAATACGGAGATTGATTATAGTTGAGGGGCTGCGCGGCATCGGGCGTAATTTGCGCCTTCAATTACCCTTGTTGCGCATGAACTACCGGCTGCCACTCGTCTTTTTACTGTTGCTGACTGCGGCGCAGGCCCGCGCCCAAACGCCGCTGGGGCAACCCACGCTGGACGAGTCCAAGGTGCAAATCTGGTGCGCCGCTCTGCGCTGGGTGTACGACGACGGCGGGCACCCGGCCCTGAAACCCACCGTGGCCTGCCAGCCGGGCAACCTGCAGGCGCTGGCCGCCAGCATTCGGGCCGACAGCCTGAAGGTGTACTCGCTGCTGTACGCGCCCATCGAGGCCAAAACCGGCCTTTACACCGGCAAGAAGGACAACCCGGCCCGCCTGCAAGCCCTGGTGAAGGCCATTGTGCAGAAGCTGAAAGCCTCGCCCGCCCGCCGCCGCGACCCCGCCCGGATGCAGCGCCTCGCGGCCCTCGAAAAAGCCCTCACCGACTACGCCACCGCCGGCACCCCGCCCGGCGAGGTGGCCGCCGCCATGCTGCCCGAAGTGGCCGACACCGCCCTGGCCCCCGCCGCCGCCCTGGGCGCCGCCGAAGCCGCCGAGGCCGAAGGCCGGGCCACCGAATCCGCCCCGGCCGCGGCCGCCGCCCGCAGCGCCGCGCAAGCGCCGGGGCCAGGCGCGCAGGCTGTATCGTTGTTCGAACGGCTGGCCACGCCGCTGGCGCTGATATTGAGCACGCTGGCGCTGGTTATTTTTGCCGTGCAGCGCATCAGCATGGCCCGCTGGAGCCGGCAGCAGCGCCGCGAAACCCTGGCCGCCCGGCAGGCCGCCACCGCCGCCACCGCCGCCGCCGAGGGCACCCACGCCGCCGTGGCCGACACCGCCGCCCGCCTCCAACGCGCCGAAGCCCTGGTGCGCGCCGCTACCGCCGCTGCCCCCGCCCCGGCCGTCGCCCCCAGCGCCGCCGAGCTAAGCCCCGCCCAGCGCCTGGAAGTGGAGCGCCTCGTGAGCCAGCGCGTGGACGAGGAGCTGCGCTGGCTGCGGCAGCAGCTGCCCGCGCTGCTGGCCGAAGCAGCCGCGCCCATCGCCCCCGACGAGCCACCGGGGCTGACAGTAGCGCCGTAAGCTCTTCTGCCTAAAAAGGCCAGCTTCTGATGGTTTCAGAAGCTGGCCTTTTTGTTTTTCAGGAATAATGAAAGCTTTGCGGCAAGTGCCAAAAGCATTTTGGCATGTGCCGCGAAGCTTTCGGCATATGCAGTGAAGCTTTCGGCATATGCCGCGAAGCTTTCGGCATGTGCGGTGAAGGTTTCGGCATGTGCGGTGAAGGTTTCGGCATGTGCGGTGAAGCTTTCGGCATGTGCGGTGAAGCTTTCGGCATGTGCGGTG